>NZ_JALBGX010000250.1:0-4035 GCF_023006465.1 Rhizobium sp. PRIMUS64
CCACGATGACGCCGCCGATTGCCGGGCCGACGCTGCGGGTGATGTTGAAACCCATGCTGTTCAGCGTGACCGCGGCCGGCAGATCGGCGCGCGGCACCATGTCGCCGACCGAGGCCTGCCAGGAGGGATTGTTGAGCGCGGTGCCGCAACCGATCAGGAAGGTGAAGAAGAGCAGCAGCCAGGGCGTGATCCAGCCGAGAAGGGCTGAGGCCGTCAGCAGCGCCGAGACGGTGAGCATCATGCACTGCGCCGTCAGCATGACCCGGCGGCGGTCATAATTGTCGGCCAGCGCGCCAGATATCAGCGAAAACAGCATGATCGGCAGCGCCGTCGAGGTCTGCACCAGTGCGACCATGTCCTCCGAGGCGGTGATCGTCGTCATCATCCAGGCGGCGCCGACCGCCTGGATCAGGCCGCCGAAATTCGAGGAAAGGCTCGCAAACCAGATGGTGCGGTAGGTATCGTGCCGCAAAGGCGCCAATGTCGACGAAGTGTAGGCCACGATTTCTCCCGCTTTTGTTATTGCGCGCCAACGGCAATATATGCGCAAGACCGGCGCTGGCCATAGGCCTGTTCACGTCGCCGGAAGCGAATTGGCCGAATCGGTCGCAGACCTTGCAATTTCGGAAAAACCCGACTATATGCCTCTCAAATTCTTGATCGCTTGATGAAGAGTGGGCCGCAAGGACCCGCTCTTTTTTATTACCGCGATCGCTTAAACAGCATGAAATTGCGAGGAGCGCACCGCTTGTCGGACATGACAAACGCAGACAACGAACTTGAGCCGCGGCTGATTACCGAAACCGGGCTCGACCAGCGTCTTGCCGATATCATCGAACCCGTTCTCGTCGGCATCGGCTTTAGGCTTATCCGCGTCCGTATGCTGAACCAGAACGGCGCGACGATGCAGGTTATGGCCGAACGCAACGACGGCACGATGTCGGTTCAGGATTGCGAAGAAGTCTCGATGGCGATTTCTCCCGTCCTCGATGTGGAAGATCCGATCGATAAAGAGTATCATCTGGAAGTGTCTTCGCCCGGCATCGACCGTCCGATGGTGCGGAAATCCGATTTCGTCCGCTGGCAGGGCCACCTTGTGAAATGCGAGACGTCGATCTTGATCGACAATCGCAAGCGCTTCCGCGGCAAGATCGTCGAAGCAGGCGCAGATGGTTTCACGCTCGAGCGTGACCAGGTTGCCTATGGGGAAGAGCAGAAGGTCACCATTCCCTTCACGGCGCTTAGCGATGCGAAGCTCATTCTGACCGACGACCTGATCCGCGATGCGTTGCGCGCCGACAAGCTGGCGAAAGCCCAGGCTGCCAACCAGAACGAAGCAGAAGACGAAGAATAACCGATCAACAGACCGCTCTAGGGACGGGAACCCGGCGAGTAAAGACGGAGAAACAAGACAATGGCAGTCAGTGCGAACCGGCTCGAACTTCTGCAGATCGCAGATGCAGTGGCGCGCGAAAAAGTCATCGACCGCGAGATCGTGCTGGCCGCTATGGCCGATGCCATCCAGAAGGCGGCACGCTCCCGTTACGGCACCGAGTCCAACATCCGGGCCGACATCAATCCGAAGACCGGCGAAATCCGTCTGCAGCGCCTGCTTGAAGTCGTCGAGAAGGCCGAGGATTATTCGACGCAGATCCCGCTGGAGCTTGCTCGCGACCGCAACCCGGACGCCGCACTCGGCGACTTCATCGCCGATCCGCTGCCGCCGATGGATTTCGGCCGTATCGCCGCACAGTCCGCCAAGCAGGTGATCGTGCAGAAGGTGCGTGAAGCCGAGCGTGACCGCCAGTTCGACGAATTCAAGGATCGCGTCGGCGAAATCGTCAACGGTACCGTCAAGCGCGTCGAATACGGCAACGTCATCGTCGATCTCGGCCGTGGCGAAGGCATCATCCGCCGCGATGAAATGATCCCGCGCGAAAACGTCCGCTATGGCGATCGCGTCCGTGCCTATGTCTATGATGTCCGTCGCGAGCAGCGCGGCCCGCAGATCTTCCTGTCGCGCACGCATCCGCAGTTCATGGTGAAACTCTTCACCATGGAAGTGCCGGAGATTTACGACGGCATCATCCAGGTGAAGTCGGTCGCCCGCGATCCGGGTTCGCGCGCCAAGATTGCGGTGATCTCGAACGACAGCTCGATCGATCCGGTCGGCGCCTGCGTCGGTATGCGCGGCTCGCGCGTTCAGGCCGTCGTCGGCGAGCTCCAGGGCGAGAAGATCGACATCATTCCGTGGTCGCAGGACCCGGCGACTTTCGTCGTCAACGCCCTGCAGCCGGCCGAAGTCGCCAAGGTCGTTCTCGATGAGGATGCAGAGCGTATCGAAGTCGTCGTTCCCGACGAGCAGCTGTCGCTTGCGATCGGCCGTCGCGGCCAGAACGTCCGCCTCGCCTCGCAGCTGACCGGCTGGGATATCGACATCATGACGGAGGCCGAGGAATCGGAACGCCGCCAGAAGGAATTCAACGAGCGCACCAACCTGTTCATGGATTCGCTCGATGTCGACGAGATGGTCGGCCAGGTTCTGGCTTCGGAAGGTTTTGCCGCGGTTGAAGAACTGGCTTATGTCGATCTCGACGAAATCTCTTCGATCGACGGTTTCGACGAGGAAACGGCGCAGGAAATCCAGCAGCGCGCCCGCGAATTCCTCGAGCGTCTCGAAGCCGAGATGGACGAGAAGCGCAAGGCGCTCGGTGTTCAGGACGAACTGCGTGAAATCAACGGCATGACCGCCCAGATGATGGTGGCGCTCGGCGAAGACGGCATCAAGACGATCGAGGACTTTGCCGGATGTGCTGCCGACGATCTCGTCGGCTGGACGGAGCGCAAGAACGGCGAAACGAAGAAGTTCGAGGGCCTGTTCTCGAAGTTCGACGTGTCGCGCGTCGAAGCAGAACAGATGATCGTCCAGGCCCGCCTTTCGGCCGGCTGGATCACGCAAGAGGACCTGGATAAGGGGACCGAAGAAGAGGTCACCGAAGCCGAACAAGAAGCATGATGACCGCGCATGAACCGGACGCTCCTCTCGAGGACGACGATCTTGCAGGTTATGACGTGAACGGACGCATGTGCATCGTGACGCGCGAAAGCGGATCGCCGGAAGAGCTGATCCGCTTCGTCGCCGCTCCCGATGGAACAGTTGTCGCCGACCTGAAGCGCGAGCTTCCGGGACGTGGATGCTGGGTGAAGATCGACCGGTCGCTGGTCGACAGGGCAGTGGCGAAGAAGCTCTTCGCCCGTGCACTGAAGACGGATGTAAAGGCGGCGGACGATCTCGGCGCGAGTGTCGATCGGCTGCTCGCGGCGCAACTGATGCAGATGATGAACATGGCGCGGAAAGCCGGCCAGTTCGTCAGTGGATCCTCGAAAGTGGATGCCGCGGTTAGAAGCGGAGCAGCCCTTGCGGTGTTCCACGCGACTGGGGCAGCGGACGACGGCGTCCGGAAAATCGACCAGGCCCGCAAGGCCTGGCACCTCGGAATGGAGACCGAGGAGGAGATACCTTCCTTCCGTCTCTTCTCGGAGAGCGAAATGGAAGGCCTGATGGGCCAGAATGCTTTTATCCATGCCGCAGTGCTTGCAGGGCAGGCGGGTGAAGGTGTAGTGAAGCGCGCAAAGATGCTCGAACAGTACCGTATTGGCGGTCAGTCCCGGGCAGCGGGCGGCGCTGGCCGGCAAAAACAATGAGGCGGTCACCGGCATCGGCCGGTCCCATACTCATTGATCGACAGTATTGAACGACAGGGTCTGATCTAGTCATCGCTCCCTGTCCGAAGGAACGGGAACGAATGACCGATAGTAACGACGACAAGACAATCAGCGTAGCGGGCAAAAAGACACTCACCCTGAAACCATCGGGGATGAGCCAGGGCACCGTTCGCCAGGATATGGGTCGAGGTCGCACCAAGGCGGTCGTCGTCGAGACCCGTAAGCGGCGCCCGATGCGCCCGGAAGATGAAAAGCCGATCACACCCGTCGCTCCGGCGGCCCCCGTCCGCGCAGCCGAACCGGCGCCCG
>NZ_JALBGX010000251.1:0-3861 GCF_023006465.1 Rhizobium sp. PRIMUS64
TCGTGCGGGCTTTTGTGTATCTCGTAACGGGTCGAGGATTTAACGCCTCCTCAGGGGCCCGCAAGAAGGCGAAGCCGACGCAGCGGGACAGAAACTTCAAATCCTGCCCCCGCAACCAACGATACTTGCAAATTTGCCCATGCAAGTCGCTTGACAGAAAGCTCCTCGACATAACCCTCGAGGAGCTTTTTGCGTTTCTGCTGGGTTTCCAGCTCCCCGGACGCCAGCTCCCCGGACGCCAGCTCCCCGGACGCCAGCTCCCCGGACGCCAGCTGACCTGCCACGGAACTTTCATCAGGCAGCGATGAGAGCCTCGGCGGTTTTGGTACGCAAGATGGCGCGATGCAACCGGCGGAAACGCGAAGCTTTCATCTTGCACAGCGAAACCACTCGTCTCAAAACGTCCTGAGCCCGGACACATCATAGCCAGCGACGGCATTGTATGAGGTGCGTCGCCGTTGTACCATGTAGTCTGACAAGTGCGCGCAGTGCTCATTGTATAGCCGGAGCCAAAGTCCGGTCGTGCGCTTCAACCCGATGACTAAGTAGCCGGGATCATGGAACTTATCGTCGCCCTTGGCCTGATCGTCTTGAAGGTCGCGTTGCTGATTGCGATCCTGCTGTTGCTACCCTTGCCGCTAACCTGGCTGGAACGCAAGATCGCCGGGCACATGCAGCAGCGGATGGGGCCGATGCGCGTGGGATGGCACGGGCTGTTGCAGCCGGTGGCGGACGGAATCAAGCTCCTGACCAAAGAGGATCACATCCCGGCCGAGGCCGACCGGTTCCTGTTCAAACTGGCGCCAATCCTGGCGCTCGCCCCGCCCTTTGTGGTGTTCGTCGCGATCCCCTTCGGCGAAACTGTCTCGGTCCTCGGCCACGAGATCACGCTCTACGTCTCTAACATGAATGTGGCGCTCCTTTTTGTTTTCTCGGTGATCGGGATCGAGGTCTATGGCGTCATCTTCGGCGGCTGGGCCTCCAACAGCAAGTACGCTGTTCTGGGCAGCCTCAGGACCTGCGCGCAGATGATCAGCTACGAGATCCCGATGGGGTTCGCGGTCATCGGCGTGGTCATGCTGGCGCAATCCATGAGCCTGGTTGAGATCGTGCGGGCGCAGGCCGATGTCTGGAACATCGTCTACCAACCGGTCGGATTCTTCGTGTTCTTCGTCGCCGGGCTCGCCGAAGCGCAGCGCATTCCCTTCGACCTGGCGGAGGCGGAGGGTGATCTGGGGGCCGGGTTCCATACCGAATACAGCGGTATCCGCTTTGCCTTCTTCATGGTCAGCGAATATGCCATCGTATTGCTTGTGTCGGTCCTGGTGGTGATCCTGTTCTTCGGCGGTTGGAACGGAGTTCTGATTCCCTTGCCACCGCTCCTGTGGTTTGTGCTGAAGATCGCGTTCTTCGTCTATGTGTTTATCTGGTTCCGCTTCACTTTCCCCCGCTACCGCTACGACCAACTGATGGCGATCGGATGGAAAGTCTTGCTTCCTCTTTCAATGGCGAACATAATTATATCCGGTGTACTTTTAGGGGTCGTAGCGGCTCCGTAGCGAGGCGGCGATGTCGCGCGCGCAGGACAGAGTTGGAACATGGATTGGTTGGGCGTTCTTTGCCGATCTGGCGAGCGCCTTGGCTCTGACCTTGGGCTACATGTTCTCCAGATCCGTGACCATGCAGTATCCGGACAAGGAAAAATGGCTGCCCTACTCCCGCTATCGCGGGCATCACTTCCTGACGCGTGATGAAGAGGGCGAGATCAAGTGCGTGGCCTGCGAACTCTGCGCGCGGATCTGTCCCTGCGACTGTATCGAAGTCGTCCCCTACGAGGACGAGAAGGGCAAGCGGCACCCGGCCAAATTCGAGATCGACACGGCCCGCTGCCTGTTCTGCGGGCTGTGCGAGGACGCCTGCCCGGCGGACGCGATCGCGCTTGGCCAACAATACGAATTCTCGAGTTTTTCCTCAGCTGACCTGGTGATCGGGCGCGATAATCTGCTCGCCAAGCCGGGTAAGGCGGCGACCGGCGGCGGCGTGGTTGCCGCGCGCCTGAATACGAAGAAGGACGTACTTGTCGAGACGAAAGAGACGCAGGGCTACAACTGGTGGCGGAATATCCGGCGAACATGAACGCGCGCCAGCTGTCAAACCGAAGCGCTCGGAAAGAGAGGCTCAGATGTTTGTCGGTGAAATCATGAAAAACAAGGGTGTCGGGGTCATCGCAGTTGCTCCCGATCAGACGATGGTGGAGGTACTGCGGCTGTTTCGAGACAACAATATCGGCTTCGTCGTCGTCAGGCGATCGAACGGCAAATACCTCGGTACGCTGTCGGAGCGGGACTGCTGCAATGCGGTGGCGGAATACGGGGCCGAGGCGGCGGCAAAGCGGGTCGCGGACATCATGAACCGCAATGTGGCGACGTGTTCGACACAGGATTTGCTGCCCGTCGCGATGGGGATCATGACCCAGCGGCGTACACGCCATGTGCTGGTCACGGATGGAGGCGACGTTGTCGGCGTGGTCAGCATCGGCGACGTGGTTAAACACAGGCTCGACGAAGCGCAGCGTACAGAGCAGGATCTGCAGGATTACATATGCGGGACCAGGTATCACTGAAGACGCCGGGGCGGGCAGCTTGCCGCAGAGCCTTGCGGTGCCCCGACCCCAAATCTTCAGACCCCACGCCAGATTCGGCCTGGGCGGTCGACCTCAAGAGTGGCATGCGCCTTCTGAACTTCCACCGCGCATGGATATTCGCCCCGCCGCAGCAGGCTGTTGAGACGCAAGGCTCTATAGTTTTCCGGAACGAAGACGATGCCCTTGGGAAACTGCCTGTCGACCTTGAGCTGCGCCGTCAGTTCGCCCTGGCCGGAACGCACGATTACCTGATCGCCATCCGAAAGGCCAAGCTCCGCGGTGTCCTGCGCGCTCATTGCGACATAGGGATCGTTGGCGACCGTGTTCAGGATGTCCGACCGTTCGGAAAGATATCCGTTGTGGAACAGGCAGTCGCCGGTGATCAGCATGAGCCGGTCGGCTGCTGTCGGGACGGGCGGCGGCGCAGGGAGCATGCCAGCCGATAGTGTTGGCACCGCCTTGGTGAAAGCGCCGTCGGCGCCAAGCCCGTCCTGCGTCAACCCCTGATAGGTCGGAACCAGCCGGGCAATCTCGTCGAAAATTTCAGGTTGCGTCGATGGCCGCAGCGCCTGGTTGCGTAGCGCCGCGACGAAGTCGACAATCGCCAGATTGCCTCGCGCCTCGAAAACGGGCTCACGGAATTTGCGAACATTCTGGATCCGACCCTCGTTGTTGGTGAACGTTCCGGATTCCTCGCCGTAGCCCGCCGCGGGCAAGACGACCTCGGCCATGCCCGCCGTATCCGTGAGGAACGCGTCCTGCACGATCAGGAGATCGGCGGCGCCAAGCGCCCGCGTCACAAAGTTCCGGTCGGGATAGGCGACCAGGGGGTCGGTTCCGACGATGTAGAGCGCGCCCATCCGCCCACCGACACAGAGGTCCAGCATGGCGTCGAGATCCGCGCCGGGTTCAGACGGGATTTCGGCGTCCCAGTTTCGCGCAAGAGTTGCGCGCGCCGCGTCATCGGCGACCGCCCGCAGCCCCGGCAGAGCCGCCGGCAGGACCCCCATGTCCCAGGCGCCCATCTGGTTGGCACGGTCGAAGAGAAACTGCATCGCCGGGCCTTTGCCGAGCAGGCGGAGAACGTGCAGCAGGTTGTTGAGCTGCTGCAGCGTCGCGCGCGCTTCGGGTGATCTTAGGAGGTCGACGCTGACAAGCACGGTAACGCTGCGGCCTTCCTTGAGCGCGGCGGCCAGGCGATCCGGCCCGTCACTGCC
>NZ_JALBGX010000252.1:0-3764 GCF_023006465.1 Rhizobium sp. PRIMUS64
GATCGAACGCGGCGGCGGGCTGCTGGCGCGGGTCGTCGCCCGCGTCATCGGCTTTCCCGAAGCGGGCTGGGAAGTGCCGGTCACGGTGCGTTTCGCAACCGATGGCGACAAGGAGATCTGGACCCGGGATTTCGGCGGCACGGTCTTCCGCAGCTTCCAGGTCGAAGGCAAGGGCCGCGACCGGCATCTGCTCACCGAAGTCTTCGGGCCGTTCCGGGTGCTTTTGGCGCTGGTGCCGGAGGGAGAGAAGCTTCGGCTCGTGGTGCGCGGCTGGCGGTTTTTCGGAGTTCCACTGCCGCTGTTTCTGGCGCCGGGTGGCGATACCTATGAGGAGGAGCGCGATGGGCGGTTCCACTTTCATGTGGAGATTGGTGGGCGGCTGACGGGGTTGGTGGTGCGGTATACGGGGTGGTTGGTGGTGGAGGGGTGATGGGGGTGGTGGCGGCCTTGGGAGGTGTGCCCTACCTCACCTTACCGGCGCGCCGAGATACCCCCTCTGCCCTGCCGGGCATCTCCCCCACAGGTGGGGAGATCACAGGTAGCTTGAACTTCCTGCCCATCTATCGTTTCGCCGTTCTGGACGTTCATTGCTTGGGGAAGCCGGTGCGCCCAGCCAATCTCCCCACCTGTGGGGGAGATGCCCGGCAGGGCAGAGGGGGGCTGACACGGCACTCCGTTTCGCCGTCATTTCTTCCTCGGATCGATTGCTGCCGCCTGCGGCGGCACCGTAGGGGCGTCGAAGGCTGAACATCAATCCGTTTGGCTATTGAGCGTGGCCACTTGGAAGACCGGCGCGTGCAAGGTCTGCGGCGGCTTGATCGAGAATGGAAGGATCTCGGAAGTTCCAGGCCTGCCGCCACGACTGGATCGTCGCAGCCGGCGTTGACTTGAGCATCTTCTCGACGGCAGATCGGGCGTCTGCCTGGCGACCAAGACGCATATAGGCAATGGCGAGTTGCAGTGGCGCGTCGGCAAATTCCGTGGTCTTCAGCACCTCAACTGCGTCTTCGTTTCTACCAAGCACGATGAAGATGAAGCCTCGCACGTAGTTAAAGAACCAGGACAATCCCGGATCCCGAGCGGCTGCAGAGTCGGTCAATTCCAACGCCTTTTCGGGTTGACCGGCCTGTAGGAAAATACTTCCTGCATCGGTGAGAGTGAAGGCATTGTATGGTGCCGCCGCAATGGCCTTGTTCATTTCCGCAACAGCCCCATCATGGTCCCCCTTGAGCGTTAGAAGCCATGCACGGAGCCAGTGTGCCAATCTCGCTACCTGCGGGCTCAGGTTCTTGTTTGAGAGGACCTTGTCGGCCAGTCGGCCCGCGTCCTGAAGATCAGCCTGCGGGTCAGAACTGTAAAGCAGCCCAACCTTCATCCAGTGAGACCACCCCAACTCCACGGTCAATAAGGGGGAGTCGGGGAACACCTGCAGCCCCTGCTGCGAGATGTCACCTGATCGCTCGAGTCCTTCCTTCGTGAAAAGGTTCAATTGGCTTTCCGCACGCAGGTAGTAGTCGTATTCAGCCAGGTTGGTGCTGTCCTTGCCCCAGGCCTGACTGTAGTCCGCTTTGCGTATGGCTCCCCATTCGCCCGTCATCGCCCCCACAATCTTGCCGGTCAACTCATCCTGAAGCGCCCATGGGTCGGTTCCGGCCTTGTCGAAGCGGTCTGCCCAAACATGGTCCCCCGTCTCAGCGTCGATGAGTTCCGCAACGATGCGCACCCTATCGCCTTCCTTGCGCACGCTGCCTTCGACGATATAGCCAACGCCCAACTCCTTGCCGATCTGGCGGACGTCACCTTCCTTGTCCTCATACGCAAACGATGACGTTCGCGAGACGACCGCGATATCAGCAAAGCGCGAGAGGATAGCGATGAGGTCGTTCGCCACCCCTTCTCCCAAGTATCCCAGGCTCTCGTCGGCACTCAGATCCTTGAAAGGAAGCACGGCGACGGATGGGATCGTACTGGAGACTGCAGGGGAGCGCGCTGTCAGTGGATAGTACAGCGCCATCCAGGCGGCCACCACGGCCACAATGGCTGCCGCGACTCCGAGTGCCCACCACGGACGGCCGATCCCGCGCTTGTGCGGAAGGCGTCGGCGTGGCGAGGCGTCGATGCGTACGTAGTAGACGTCGACAAGCTCTTCGATGTTCTTGACCTTCCGCTGCCCGGCAGAGTCGAAGGCAAACGCGAGCTTATTCTCGACTTCCTTCGCCACCTTGCCTGAAACACAGATCCCACCTGGGGGGGCGAGTTGCTCCAGCCTGGCCGCGACGTTCACACCTTCGCCATAGCGGTCATCGCCGTCCATGATCACTTCGCCGAGGTTGATGCCGATGCGGACGTGGAGTCTCTCCTCCTCCGCTACAGAAGCGTTGCGCTCCGCCATTCCGCGCTGGAGAGATACGGCACACTCGACAGCGTCGACCACGCTGCCGAACTCCGCGAGGAGGCCGTCGCCCATGAGCTTGAAGACCCGCCCATGATGCCCCGCAATCTCGGGCTCAAAAAGCTCAGTGCGTCGAGCCCGAAGGCGGTCAAAGGTGCCCGCTTCGTCTTGCTCCATAAGTGCGGAGTATCCGACTACGTCGGCGGCCAGGATTGCAGATAATCTGCGTTCCATGTCTTCGCTCCCAACAGGAATTCCGCGCTAAACACCGTACATGATTTTGCTGCACGTTTCACGCGCGGCCGCAGAGTCGATCCAAGGAGCTGGGTCTTGGTCTTCCGTTTGCTTCACTGGTTTACGACAGCGTGACGCAGCTCCGTTTTTTCACACGGTGCGTGAGGCTGAGGCCGCATGGCAGTCGAGACGCAATAGCGATGGGTACGGTTCGCGCGGTGCTAGATTCGGCCGCGCCGTTGACGACTCGAGGAACCAGCGTTTGGTGGCAGTTGCTACCTTATAGCGCGAGTTTGCCGCACCGTATCCCGGCCCTTCGCTTTGGGCTCAGGGCGTTCGCCGCTGCAATCGATTCACTGGATCGATTGCTGGCGCTTTGCGCCACCGTTGCTCACCCCCCAGCAATTCCCAGCAGTTCAGCATCCAGCGCCTTCAGAAAATCGCCGGCGATTGCGGCGCTGAAGCCGAGGTCGTGTTGGCCGTAGCGGGAGGCGACGCGGATGTCGACGAAGGTGGTTTCGGCCTCTTCGCGCAGCCGAATGAGGATATCGAAGCGCAGGCCGAGGATCAGCGTGCGGGTGGTGCCCTGCAGCGTCACGCCGGTGGCGCCGCGGATCAGCTTGGCGACATCATCGTCATAAGGGCGCGGCGTCGGCACGGGGACGCCATCGGGCGCATCGGCCACGGCATCGTCGCCCGCCGGCGGCGGCTTGACCGGTCTGTCCTCGGGATCGCGGCCCGGCTCGGTGTCGCCACTGCTTTTGGTGATGGTAATGCCGCTCATCTTGGCGACCTTGCGCACCGCTTCCAGCACGCGGTCGAGCGCGCCCTCATAGCGCCGGCCGGTCAGTTCGGGATAGGCGGCGAGCTGCTTTTCGCGATCCTCCGGCGTCACATCAGCGTTGCGCTTCAGCCAGATCTGGTCGGAATAGCGCGGCGACAGCCAGTCGGGTGCGGAGACCGGATCGGTGGAGACGTCGTAGATATCAGGCAGTGTCAGATAGTGCTCGGTGGCATAGGCGCCGAGGCCGAGCGGAAAGGCGGCATAGATCAGCGCCGCCAGCGCCGCCAGCCCGCCTTCGGCCCCCGTCATCCAGAGGCTGCGCAGCCCGAGGGCTGCCAGCATGACGGCGAGCAG
>NZ_JALBGX010000253.1:0-3340 GCF_023006465.1 Rhizobium sp. PRIMUS64
ATGATCGGCGCGATCTCGTCGAAGGGCAGGTCGAACATGTCGTGCAGCACGAAGGCGACGCGTTCGGCGGGCGCCAGCGTCTGCAGCACGACGAGCAGTGCCAGACCGACCGAATCGGCAAAGGCGGCTTCGCGCTCGGGATCCTCCGTAGGATCGGCGATCCCGCCATGGACGGGCACCTCCAGCGGTTCCTCGCGCCGGGTCTTGCGGGCGCGCAGCATGTCGAGGCAGATGCGCGCCACCACCGTCGTCAGCCAGCCGCCGAGATTGCCGACCCCTGTCGTATCCGTGCGGCTGAGCCGCAGCCAGGCCTCCTGAACGGCATCATCAGCCTCGCTGCGTGAGCCGAGCATGCGATAGGCTGCGGCCCTCAGATGCGCTCTGTTCGCCTCGAACTCATCGGCCAGCCATTTTTTCTCGTCCATTTGTCACATTCCTCCGCTGCGTTCCGTCAAAGCCATGACGAATGAAACCCGGCCGATGTGACAGCGCCGGCGGATCGTCGAACAACAGTAAACGCATCAAGGAGACATACCATGCAGGAGAGAATGGGAAACCCCGCCCTCGTCCTTCCCGCGGCCATGCAGGCGCTCAATGCGCTCAGCAAGGTGCCGGTCGAAACCGGCCTTTCGCCGAAGCTGCTCGAACTCGTCAACCTGCGCGCCAGCCAGATCAACGGCTGCAGCGTCTGTGTCGACGGTCATCCTCGTATTGCAAAGAAGCTCGGCGAAACCGACGAAAGGCTATTCGCCATCGGCGCCTGGCGCGACTCGCCCTATTTCAGCGACGCCGAACGCGCAGCCCTTGCGCTGACCGAGGCAGTCACCCGTGTCAGCGACCGCGCCGATCCGGTGCCTGATGATATTTGGGACGAAGCGACCCGGCATTATGACGGCAGGAGCCTTGCGGCACTCGTCATCGCCATCGCCAACATCAATGTCTGGAACCGGCTGAACATCGCCACCCGCCAGATCGCCGGGGCCTGGAAGCCGTAAACGGCGGGACGCCGGCAGCGCGTCACCCCTGCGCTGCCGGCAACCATTCATCCCTAATCAGCATGACTTCAGACCATGCGAAACAATCGGTCGTTCAGATGATGCCGCCGCCGCCGGCAGCGGATGCCGGGCGCTCGGCCGCCACTTGTCTGCGATAGCCGCTGGCGCGATAGACGGCGATCGGGTCGATCGCGCCGCCGGCCCTGCGTCGGGCTTCGGCGAGGATCGGCTCGACATCGGCGCGATAGGCGCGCTTCAACGTTTCCGATGCCATCAGCGCGTCGTTGTCGTCCTGGTAACCGGAGAGCGCCTTGCGGTCGACGAGCAGCGCCTGTGCATAGGCGCGGCGGATTTCGTTGGCGCTGTTGATCAGGCTTTCGATCGGGTCGGTGACATTGTGCGACTGATCGATCATATGGGCCGGGTTGAAGTCATTGACGCCGCGCTGCTCGGCATCGACCAGTTCGTTGAAGACGAGGAACAGCCGGTAGGGATCGATCGCGCCGGCGTCGAGATCGTCGTCGCCATACTTCGAATCGTTGAAGTGGAAACCGCCGAGCTTGCCGAACTGGATCAGGCGGGCGACGATCATCTCGATATTGGTGTTCGGCGCATGGTGACCGAGATCGACGAGGCAATAGGCCTTGGGGCCGAGCGTCTGGGCGATCAAGTAGTTGGTTCCCCAATCCTGCACGATGGTGGAATAGAAGGCCGGCTCGTACATCTTGTGCTCGGAGAACAGCTTCCAATCATCAGGCAGCGCCTTGTAGATGTCCGCCATCGAGGCGAGGTAACGCTCGAAAGCCTTGGTGAAATGGCTCTGGCCGGGGAAGTTCGAGCCGTCGCCGATCCAGACCGTCAGTGCCTTGGAGCCGAGCGCCTTGCCGGTTTCGATGCATTCGAGATTGTGCTCGACCGCTTGCGCCCGTGTTGCCGCATCGGTGTGGCTGAGCGAGCCGTATTTATAGGAATGGGCCTGGCCGGGCGCATCGGAAAAGGTGTTGGAATTCATCGCATCGAAGCCGAGGCCGAGCGCATCACCCTTGGCCTTCAACTCCCTGGCGTCGGCCTTGTCCCAGGGAATATGCAGCGAGACATTCGGCGTCGCCTGCGTCAGTTGGTTGATGACGGCGCAATCGTCGAGCTTGTCGAAGATGCCGCGCGGCTCGCCGGTGCCGGGGAAACGGGCAAAACGCGTGCCGCCGGTGCCGACGCCCCAAGAGGGAACGGCGACGAAGAATTCCGCAACCTTCCGGGTGACTGCTTCGATATCGACGCCGCGACGGGCAAGCGTCGCGCCCAGTGCCTCGTAATCGGCTTTCAGCGCTGTTGCCCGCTTGTCGTTATCCGTCGCAACCAGATCCTGCGCGATCCTGAATTCGGCCATTTCTTCCTCCCGATTGTTTCTTTCTTCCCTTCTCCCCAGCGGGGAGAAGGTGGCCCGAAGGGTCGGATGAGGGGGCGGCCGGGTAGGACATTAATGGTCCTTCGCTGCCCCGCCCAGAACACGCATCGCTTCGCTCTGCGTCCCCTCATCTGCCTGCCGGCATCTTCTCCCCGCCGGGGAGAAGAGCGACCCTCTTACCGCGTAAAACTCTGCACATTGCCGGCATCGACATTGATAATGTTGCCGGTCGATTTTGCCGAAAGGTCCGATGCGAGGAAATAGATCGCCTCGGCGATATCTTCCGGAAACACGTTGAGTTTCAGCATCGAACGCTTGCGGTAATGTTCCTCGAGATCGTCCACCTCGATCTTGGACGAGGCAGCGCGCTGCTCGCGCCATTCGCCGCTCCAGATCTTCGAGCCGCGCAGGACAGCATCCGGATTGACGGTGTTGACGCGGATGCCGGCATCCGCGCCTTCCAGCGCCAGGCAGCGAGCGAGATGGATTTCGGCAGCCTTTGCGGTGCAATAGGCAGATGCATTCGGCGAGGCGGCAAGACCATTCTTCGAAGCGACAAAGATAACGTTGCCGCCGAGCGCCTGACGGCGGTACAGGCGGAACGCTTCGCGCGAGACGAGGAAATAGCCGGTCGCCAGAATATCGATATTGCGGTTCCACGTCGACAGCTCGGTGGCTTCGATTGGCGCGGACGAGGCAATGCCGGCATTCGAGACGAGGATATCGATGCCGCCGAATTCAACGCAGGCTTCCGCGAAGGAGGCGATCACCGCATCTTCCTTGGTGACGTCAAGCCGAACGCTGCGCACGGCGTCAGCGCCATAACTCTTGACGAAATCGGCTTCGGTGCCCTCGAGTGCTGCCTGGTCGATATCGGCAAGCACCACACAGGCACCTTCGCCGACGAGGCGCGCGTCCGTCGCCCGGCCGATGCCGCCGG
>NZ_JALBGX010000254.1:0-3321 GCF_023006465.1 Rhizobium sp. PRIMUS64
ACGAGCACACTGAGCTTGCCAGGGCCGGCGGCCGGAAGCGAAGCGGTGCTGAAGGCAAAGATCTGGTTCGGCATGCTGCTCAGCACCGACAGGCCCTGCGCCAGCCGCAGCAGCGGCTTGGTGGTTCCCGGCTGCTCCAACGCGGGGACAACGATGTCGAACTCCGTCTTGCCGGCGCCGTCAACGCCGATGGCGCGGATTGCGTCGGCGCTCGCCAGCTGGGAAACGTCCATGCCGGCAAAGCTCAGATAGGTCCCGGCCGGATCGATATTCGACCACAGTTCATAAGTGGATTGAATGCTGCAATCGGTTCGGTGGCGCTGGCCGGCTTCGAAGGTGACGAGATTGGCGCCCGGCTGCAGCAGACCAGTTGGAACCTCGAAGGTGACGGTCGAAGGGCCATCCGGTGAGCCGACGCGCTGCTGGCCGATCGGGCGATTGTTGAGATAGACGGTCAGCGCCGAGGCCTCAGGCGCGACGACGATCGAATTCTGGTAGGCGAAAGTGAAGCTTGCCTTGGCCGCCGCCTGCTCCGGTGTCAGATAAATAGACCATGACCGGCGATCGTATTCACCGCCGAGGCCGAGTTTCGAAAAGGGCACGACAAAGCGACGGACATCGCCGGCACGCGGCGGCGCAGCGCTGTTTGCCGCCGCTGCTGGCTTGAGCGCGGGTGGCTGCGACTGCGGTGACTGGACGGCGATCGGCGGAGGAACGGGAGCAGGAGCAGGAGCAGCCGGGGTTGCAGGTGCGGGTAAGACGGAAACCGGAGACGCGGTGGCTGCGGACGGCGTGGGCGGCGTCAACCTCGGGGTAACGGGCGCACCGGGCGGCCGTTCGCCGGACATGTCGAAGGGTGCCGTCTGCGCCTGGGCGAAGGCGGAAACATTCAGCAGGAGAAGCGAGGCGGCGACGATCCTTCTCATCCGGCGTTGACCTTTGCCGCCTGCTGCTGGGCTTCTCGCTCCGGCCGCATGCTGCGGAAGAAGTAAACGAGGCCGCGGCTCGTCTGGTAGAACGACATGCCGAGAAACCAGATGGTGCCGCGGATTAGGCCCGGATTGCGGCGGCGCGAGGCCTGGAACTGGGTCCACTGATCGGAATTGGCAAACATCAGATCGGCGATCAGGCGATGGTCGAGCGCGCTTTTCGGCACATACTGGCAACCGACATTGCTGATGTCGCCCGACGGCTCGATGTTGCGGACGATGAGCGGCAGGGTTTCCAGATCCGCGCCGCTATAGGGACGGAAGCGAATTTCGCCGACGGCGCCGACCAGCATCTCGTCGAGATGCTTGTTGAAGATGTGCAGTCTTGCGCCATGGACGGAAACATCCTCGATCGAGGCCGTATACCACTTGCCGTTGGCGCCGAATTCGCAGCGCCGGTTGACGCGGACGCGACGGGACGAGGCGCGCTCGCCGCGCTCCGACACGACACCAAGTGCGCAGCCGGCCATGATCAGATTGATGAGATTCCATCCGCCGACGACGAGCGTGACGTCGGCCTTATAGGGCTCGGCGTAGATCTTGTAGATGGTGATGATGAGCGCGACGATCTGCACCGCAAAGATGACGAAGAACGGGCGGCTGATCTCCGACAGACGGCTGACGGCGATCGATTCGTCTTTGGCGGTGACCTTGAAGGTCGGCTTCCTCGGATTGAGCATGACGGAGACGACAGCCGGCAGCAGATGCACGGTCTGGACATATTCGTAGAGCTCGGAAATCCAGGGCCAGCGAAACGACCCGTAGAGGTAGTTCTGCATCATCAGATTCACGAGCATATAGGCGAGCGTATAGGCAAGGAACTCGCCGCCGGAGGCGGTGAAGATCTCCAGATCGAAGAACAGGTAGAAGAGCGGCGCAAACAGGAAGATCGTGCGCGGGAACGGGAAGAGCCAGAAAAGCGTGGAGGACATGTAGCAGAAGCGCTGCGGGATCGTCAGGCCGCGCTTCAGCAGCGGGAAGCGGAAACGCAGGATCTGCATCATGCCCTGCGCCCAGCGGCTGCGCTGGCCGATGAAGCTTGCAAAGGTGGCCGGCTGCAGGCCGGCGATCAGCGGCTTGTCGACATAGATGCTGTTCCAGCCGCTGCCATGGAGCGCCAGCGCCGTCTCGCAATCCTCCGTGATGCTGATGCCGCTGAAGCCGTTCTGGGATTCGAGCGCCCTGCGGCTCAGAACCGCGGCCGAGCCGCAGAAGAAGGCGGCGTTCCACTTATCGAGGCCGCGCTGGATGATGCCGTAGAACATCTCGTTCTCGCTCGGCATTTTGTCGAAGGTGCGCAGGTTGCGCTCCAGCGGGTCGGGATTGATGAAGAAGTGCGGGGTCTGGACAAGGAAAAGCTTCGGATCGTCCTCGAAGTAACCGACGGTCTCGAGCAGGAAATCGCGGGCCGGCGCGTGGTCGGCATCGAAGACGGCAATGAGTTCGCCGGTCGAAAGTTTCATGGCGTTGTTGAGATTGCCGGCCTTGGCATGCTCGTTGCGGTCGCGCGTGAGGTAGCTGACGTCGAGATCGTCGCAGAGCTGCTTCAGCTCGATATGGCGGGCAGCAGCAGCCTGGGCTTCGAGCAGCTTGCCGGAGTTGCGCTTCTGCAAGGTGCCGCCGTCGTCGAGCAGCCAGACATGCAACTTCTCGGCCGGATAATCCATGGCCTTGGCGGCGGCCAGCGTATTTCCCAGCAGGCCGGCATCCTCGTTGTAGGATGGCACGAAGACGTCGACATGAGGGAAACGCTCATTCTTGGCGGCACGCGAGGGGCGCGACGGCAGCGGCGTCGCGACGATGAAGAGGCTGAGAGCCAGCATCGCAACGCTATACATTTCGGCAAGATAGAGCAGCAGGCCGGGAATGAAATTCTCAGGCTGGTTCAGAGGCGGCAGCGTATTGGTGGTGCGCCAGTAAACATAGCGCAACACGATCGATGTGCCGAAGGCGAGCGCCACCAGGCGCCACGTCCCCTCGCCCTTCAGCACCTTGATCAGCGCCATCACAGTCACGACCGTGATGCTGGTGATGAGCTGGGTCTGCAGGTTGACCGGCAACGTGATCAGCACGATCATGCAGAGCGAAACCACGGCCCATATGATGACACTGCGGGCTTTGCGCATTGACGTTCCTTCGAAATTGCTCAACCGGGGCACCAACTGGCGCCCGCGGGCATGCATGCTCTATCTCCGGCAGGCAGCCGTCATGGCCGCGTCGCCTATGCAGTCCGGCGAAGGCACGGTGACGCCGATCGCCCTTACCGATTGTTCGATTGGCGCGGCGGCCGCATCCGGCCTTGCGCTCGTCTGCGGCGGCTCGCCCGGCAGCG
>NZ_JALBGX010000255.1:0-3263 GCF_023006465.1 Rhizobium sp. PRIMUS64
CCGGGCCGCGACGCAGGCGCTCAACCAGGGCGACGCCGTCAGCGACACGCTGAGCGTCAGCTCGCTCGACGGCACGGCCAGCCACAACATCGTCGTCGCCATCACCGGCGCAGATGATGGTCCAGCTAGGCAGGCGCCGACCGACATTAAGCTGACGCCTGTCGTTCCGGCGGATAGCGTTAACTTCAATAGTTTTGAGTTCAGTGGGCTGCTGACGGCGACTGATCCCGACGCAGGTGGATTCAGCTTCAGCATTGCCTCGCAGTCGAATCCGGGCTTGTTTTCGATTACCGACAATACGCTTCATTCGGATGCGCTATCGACGAACGGTACATTTTCAGTGACGGTAACGGCAACGCAGACCGGTGATCCTATAGGCCCGGCCTTCGAAAAGACCGAGACGTTCACGATTATCACCGGTGGCAATGGCAACTCAGTGGACAATCCGACCGGTGGAACGGGCGACGATATGCTCTACGGCGGTGGCGGTAACGATATGATGTTCGGGCTCGGAGGTGACGACACTCTTTTCGGACAAGACGGCAACGACACCCTAAACGGTGGTGCTGGCAACAACACCCTGACCGGGGGCGTGGGAAATGATACCTTCTTTTTCCAAAAGTTTGCCACCACCACGAACCATATGACTGACTTCAACGCTGGGACGAATAACACAACCGTGGACAGGTTCCAGTTGGACGTCGGAGGCGGCACGTTCGAGTTCGCCGTCGGCAACAACAATACAAACGTGGACAATGTGAAGGTGGGAAACAACGGCACGATCAATGTTGCCGGAACGGAGGTTGCCGTCAAAACGGACGTGAGCGTCACGAACGCAACCGTCCAGAGCACCATCAATGGTTACAGCAACATAACCACAGGGGCATTGTTCGTGTTCCATAACACGGATCTCGGCCATGCGGCGGTCTACTATGATCAGAACCCAAGTTCAGCCGGCGGCGCGGTGCTGGTTGCTGAATTCGACAACATCACCACCCTCAGCGGGCTTACAAATTTCAACTCGGGCGACTTCTTGTTTAGCTGAGGCGGTCTGTAATCACGACCAGCATTCACCGCAGACGCAGCCCAATGGAGACCTCGCCTGCGGCGTACGTACTCGGGCCTGACGGGGAGGTCTCGGACGTTTGTGCGCCCAGCGCGCTGGGCGCGACGGATTCATCGGGTGGTGGATAGCATCAGGTCACACGCGTTGCGGCAGCCTGCCGACCTCAATTGCCGTCGTTGGGCCGTGCCTTGGCGCTGTCATTGCTGCTGTCCGAGGCGGTTTTTCCGTCCGGCTGTTGGCCGAAATAGGTGCCGCCGAGGTGTCCGCCGGCGCTGGTGTTCTTGACCTGCAGTTCGGCGCGTTTCTGAAGTTCACGGGCGTTGGTCTTGCTCATTTTCGGCTCCATATTTGAGGTCGACCTGTGGTCAACCGATGGAGGCCGACACTGTTCCATATTTTTCTGCGCCAACCGCCGGGGCTGGCTGTTCGGTGAGAACAAAAGATCGGCCGACTGGCTGGCATTTGTGAGACTGGGCGGGAACAGTTCGGGGTTTTGCCTGTTGTTCGAATTCAACATGGAGAAACGAACATGGGCATGACGACACCGAAAGACGGCGCCCCCGGCACGACCGACCAGTCACCCCGCTGGGAAGGGCCGAGGGGGAATAAGCCTCGCGGCAGGCCAAGGATGATCCGGATCGCGACCGTGACGCGCATGGCGAAAACAATCGCGACCCCGAGACCAGAGATCTCGGCGATGCGCTGAAGCAGAAGGGCGATTGACATGGCCAACCCCGAGAAAGACGCGACCGGCCAGTTCGCCAAGTCGCGGGCCGACCGGAAGAGCACCGGCGTCGCCAGCGCCAAGCCGACCGTCATCACCGGCTCCGAGGATGCGACGGTAAACAAGAACCCGCCCGGCAAGAAAAAGCCTGAGAAGGATTGGGACATTAATTACGATCCCGCCGATAGGAACGAGAGCCGGTCGCACTAGCTCGGGCTGTCGCTGGTTCTCCTGACGAGCCAAGCCGGGAGGCATTTCCGTTTTCTCCAGTCACGGAAATGCTCCATTTTTATATGCGGACACGGTTCCTACCCACCGAAATAGGCGGGATGGTCGATATCGGCGAGGAGGCCGGGCTGTTGCGGCTGCCAGCCGAGCAGTGCGCGGGTATGCTCGCTCGAGGTCGGGACGTCGAAGCCGGCGAACATGCCGAACCAGCCGAAATGCTCGATTGCTTCTTCCCGTGAGAGCGAGACGGCGGGCACATCGAGCCGCCGGCCGATGAGCTCGGCGATCTGCCTGAAGGGAACTCCCTCTTCCGCGACTGCCAGGAACGGGCCGCCGACGGCGCCGCGCTCGATCGCCAGCCGATAGACCCGGGCGGCATCGAGCCGGTGCACCGCCGGCCAGCGGTTCTGCCCTTCGCCGATATAGGCTGAGACGCCCTTGCGCCGGGCCAAATCGATCAGGATCGGCACGAAGCCGTGGTCGCCATGGCCATGCACCGAGGGCGGGAGCCGGACGGTGGAGGCGCGCACGGCGCGGGCGACAAGCGATACCGCGGTGATTTCGGAGGCGCGAGGGTAAGTCTCAGACGTCGGCATGGGCGGATCCTTCTCGGTGCCAACGCGGCCGGGGGCAAAGCCGAGGCCGGCCGTGACCAGCAGCGGACGATCGGAGCCTTGGAGGGCTTCGCCGAGCGCCTCGATGGCGCGCCAGTCGGCGGCGCAGTTCTCGGCGAATTTCGAGAAATCATGGTTGAAGGCGGTGTGGATCACGGCGTCCGCCTCCGCGGCGCCGCTCTTCAGGCTTTCCAGATCGTC
This sequence comes from Rhizobium sp. PRIMUS64, assembly GCF_023006465.1. Classification (NCBI taxonomy): domain Bacteria; kingdom Pseudomonadati; phylum Pseudomonadota; class Alphaproteobacteria; order Hyphomicrobiales; family Rhizobiaceae; genus Rhizobium; species Rhizobium sp. PRIMUS64. Next base: position 2,834 of record NZ_JALBGX010000255.1, read on the forward strand.
GAGCGTGCCGTGATGGACTTCGGCACCGGCAGCCGCCAGTTGATCCGCTCCTTTGTTGGAGCGGGTGAGGCCGAGCACCTTGTGGCCGGCGGCGATCAGTTCATCGACGACGGCCGAGCCGACCCAGCCGGTGGCTCCAGTGACGAATACGCGCATGTGATATCTCCAGTTTTTGCCGGAGACACATATCGGCTCTGCCTGTATCATGGTAAAGTAGTGACATTATCATGGTATAAAGGCTAACAGGATGGGTGAATTCGTCACCTCGGATAACCGGCTCGGCGCCTATCTGAAGGGTCGCCGCATCAGGCTCGATCCCGCCGCCCTTGGCTTTGCGGGGGAGAGGCGGCGCACGCCGGGTCTGCGGCGCGAGGCGGTGGCGAGCCGCGCCAATATCAGCCCGACCTGGTACACCTGGCTGGAGCAGGGG
>NZ_JALBGX010000256.1:0-3207 GCF_023006465.1 Rhizobium sp. PRIMUS64
CAGCCCCGGCAGCGCCCTGCGGCGGCGATCTGTCCACCTTCCTCGAAGGCGTCAAGAAAGATGCGGTCGCAGCCGGCGCCAGTGCGGTAGCCGCCGACGAGGCCTTCGCCGGCGCCGAGATCGACCCCAAGGTGCTGAGCCGGGACCGCGCCCAGGGCGTCTTCAAGCAGACCTTCCTCGAATTCTCCCAGCGCACCGTCAGCCAGGCCCGCCTCGACATCGGCCGCCAGAAGATGAAGCAATATGCCGACGTCTTTGCCCGCGCCGAGCAGGAATTCGGCGTCCCCCCGGGGGTCATCACCGCCTTCTGGGCGATGGAAACCGATTTCGGCGCCGTCCAGGGCGATTTCAACACCCGCAACGCCCTGGTGACGCTGTCACACGACTGCCGCCGCCCGGAACTCTTCCGACCGCAGCTCATCGCCCTTGTCGAGATGGTTCAGCACGGCGACCTCGACCCCGCCACCAATACCGGCGCCTGGGCCGGCGAGATCGGCCAGGTACAGATGTTGCCGCGCGACATCATTGCCTATGGCATGGATGGCGACGGTGACGGTCATATCCGCCTGAAGCAGAGCGGCCCGGACGCCATTCTGACGGCGGCAAAATTCATCCAGCATCTCGGCTTCGAGCGCGGCCAGCCCTGGCTGCAGGAAGTGACCCTGACCGATAATCTGCCCTGGGAAAAATCCGGTCTCGGCGGCACGATGAAAGCGGGCGAATGGTTCGCGCTCGGCGTCAAGCCGCGCGACGGCAATACCGCCTTCGGTAACCTCGAAGGCGATCTCGTTCTGCCGCAGGGCCGCATGGGACCGGCCTTCATCGCCTATCCCAATTTCAAGATCTATCTCGAATGGAACAAGTCGTTCATCTACACGACTTCGGCCGCCTATTTCGGGACCCGCCTTTCGGGCGCCGAGCCCTATCTCAAGGGCGTGCCGGAACAGGGGCTTGCCAGCGACCAGATGAAGGCGCTGCAGACCAAGCTGCAGTCGCTCGGCCATGATGTCGGCGAGATCGACGGCATCCTCGGCTCCGGCACGCGTGTCGCAATCCAGAAGGAACAGCAGCGCCTCGGCATGCCGGCCGATGGATGGGCGACGCCTGCGCTTCTCAACGCTCTCTGATCTCCGCTGACACTTTACCGCCGCCCGCTTCGCAAGAAACGGGTGGCGCGATCCCCCGCCTGCGCTAAAGCATCAAACCGAAAGCCGGTGCCGGTTTTCGGCAAAACGACGGCTTGCGGTGGAGCAATCGGCATGGACAGCAGAATGAATGCCTGGACCTGGGGTCTGCTGGTCCTGCTCGGCCTGATCTGGGGCGGCTCCTTCTTCTTTGCCCGCATCGCCGTCCAGCATGTGCCGCCGCTGACCCTCGTCTTCTTCAGGCTGCTGCTCGCAGCGCTGGCGCTGCATGTCTATATCGCCGGCCGTTTCGACTTCTATGCGATCCTCAAGGCCCGCTGGCGCGAATTCCTGATCCTCGGGTTCATCAACAATGCCCTGCCGCATGCGCTGATCTTCTTCGGCCAAACCCGCATCGGCGCCGGTCTTGCAGCGATCTTGAATGCGACGACGCCGATCTGGACGGTGCTGATCGCCAACTACTTCACCTCAGACGAGAAGCTGTCGCCGGCAAAGATCGCCGGCTGTCTTGTCGGCCTGGTCGGAACGATCGTGCTGATCGGCCCCGGCATGTCGGCCGGTGGCGAAGCCCCCCTCTGGGCGCTGCTTCTTCCCGTACTTGCCGCGATCTCCTATGGCTTTGCCGCCACTTACGGCAAACGCTTCAAGAATGTTCCTGCCCCTGTCACCGCAGCCGGCCAGTTGACCGCCTCCTCGCTGATTGCGCTGCCACTGTCGCTACTGGCCGATCGTCCCTGGACGCTTGCCGCACCGCCGCTCGATGCCTTCCTCGCCATCCTGGCGCTGGCACTGCTGTCGACCGCCTTCGGCTACATCCTCTATTTCCGGATCATGGCGTCGGCCGGCGCCACCAACGCCTCGCTCGTCACCCTGCTGGTGCCGCCGAGCGCCATCCTTCTCGGCGTGCTCTTCCTCGGCGAAAGGCTTGCACTGGGTGAATTCGCCGGCATGGCGCTGATCGGTTTCGGCCTCGTCATTCTCGACGGCCGCGCCTATCGCATGCTGGCGAGGGCCGCCTGAAACTGGTTGCGAATTCCATATGTTTTCAACCGGTTGTGAGCCCGCCATGTTTTAGGCGCATAGATAAATGCTCAATCGCCCGATTTAACGGCATGTTAAATTGTGTGAACAAAAATTTGTCGAGAATTATTGATTTATTTCAAAGGCTTGCAAGAGCGCTATTCGACTAATCCACCGAACCGTTCTGCAGCGCAGCATAAGATCTGCTTCCCAACCGACATATTTCAGACATATTATCGGCCGGTTAACGCGAGGAGACAGACATGGGACTCACGCAATCCTTGAATGTTCTGTTGGTCAGTGCAGCGTTTGCTTTCGTCTTGTCCATGCTCTTCATCTGAGCTGGCCGACGAAAGTGTAATGACTGATAGTGCCTAAACTCCTGAATAGCTGATCAATCCGCCAACGAAAAAGCGCATGTCCCGCCCGACATGCGCTTTTCACTTTTGAACGTCCCGAAAGGATCAGGCGGCTGCGCCCGCACTTTTTGTTTCCCGGCGGGATATGCCGAGATTGTCGAGCACGGCGGAAACCAGCGGCGCACGGTTCATCGTATAGAGATGGAAATCATGGATGCCGCGCCGGACGAGATCCTCGATCTGTTCGGCAGCGACTTCGGCAGCGACCTTCGCCCGCTCCTCAGGCTTGTCGTCGAAGCCCGCAAATCGCTCGTCGAGAAAGGTAGGGATGATGGTGCCACAGGCCCCGGCGAAGCGCTTCAGCTGCGTCAGGTTCTGGATCGGCATGATGCCTGGCACGACAGGAATCGAGATGCCGGCGCCGCGCACCCGCTCCAGGTAACGCTCGAAATTGTCGTTGTCGAAGAAGAATTGCGTGAGCGCCCGGTCGGCGCCATTGTCGGCCTTGCGCTTCAGCATGTCGATATCGGCGGCCGTATCACGGCTTTCCGGGTGTTTTTCCGGATAGGCGGAGACCGAAATCTCGAAATCGCCGATTTCCTTGAGGCCGGCCACCAGCTCCGCCGCATTGGCGTAACCGCCGGGATGCGGCTGGTAGGGCGCGCCGGCGCCGCCGGGCGCAT
>NZ_JALBGX010000257.1:0-3110 GCF_023006465.1 Rhizobium sp. PRIMUS64
CCGGCATTGTCGCCGGAAAATTCGGCAAGCCGCCGCGCCGCATCCTCGGGCGCCGGCAGATGCGCGGCATGTGCAAGCCGGATCAACACCATCTCGGCGGCCCCTGCCGTCCGCGACGAGCCTTCCGTTTCCGGAATGCCCTTGAGCAGCATCTGCCAGATGCGCGACAGCGTCGTCACCGCAACGCCCTTGGCGAATTCCGCCGCCTTGGTGCGCTCGACCTCGCTGAGCGAAGGATCGTTTGCCGCATCCGGCACATATTTCAGCCGCGTTACCAGATGGGTGAAATCGGCAAGATCGGTCAGCACCACCACCGGATTGGCGCCGGCTTCGTATTGGTTCTGGAACTCGCCGAGCGCGGCGGCCACATCGCCTTTGACGATATGCTGGAAGAGATCGACGATCCGGGCGCGATCGGCAAGGCCGAGCATGCCGCGCACGGCTTCGGCCTGCACGACGCCTGCGCCATGGGCGATCGCCTGGTCGAGCAGCGACAGGCCGTCGCGCGCCGAACCTTCGGCAGCACGCGCGATCATCGCCAGCGCATCGGCTTCCGCCTCGATGCCTTCCTTGGCGGCGATCGTCGTGAACAGCCCGACGAGATCTGAGGCGCTGATACGGCGCAGGTCGAAGCGCTGGCAGCGCGACAGCACGGTGATCGGAACCTTGCGGATTTCGGTAGTGGCGAAGATGAATTTCACATGCTCCGGCGGCTCTTCCAGCGTCTTCAACAGGCCGTTGAAGGCCTGCGTCGACAGCATGTGCACTTCGTCGATGATATAGACCTTGTAGCGCGCCGAAACCGGTCGGTACCGCACCTGCTCGATGATCTCGCGGATATCGTCGATACCGGTATGGGAGGCGGCATCCATCTCGATCACGTCGACATGCCGGCCTTCCATGATCGCCTGGCAGTGCTCGCCCGGCGTGCGAAGGTCGATCGTCGGCTTGTCGATTTCCGAGGTCTTGTAGTTCAGCGCCCGCGCCAGGATGCGCGCCGTCGTCGTTTTGCCCACACCGCGCACACCCGTCAGCATGTAGGCTTGCGCGATGCGGCCGGTTTCGAAGGCGTTGGTGAGGGTGCGGACCATCGGCTCCTGGCCGACCATCAAGTCCGTGAAATCCTTGGGGCGGTATTTGCGAGCCAGCACCCGGTATCCGGTGCCCGTCGAGGCGGCATCTTTTGATTGTCGCTCGGTGTCGCTCATCGCCCTGCTTGTCGCCCGGATCGTCGGGCACTTCGTGGAGAGAAGGTGGGAGGCTGGCACGATGACCCGTGCCGGGCTCGTTAGGGCTGCTTCCTTCCGGACCTGACCCGGTTGGCGAGTGGCTCGTCCACCACCAACCTCCCGGATGCACATATCGGCAATATCGTCATCAAAAGCAAGCCAACATGCAAAAAAACTGCTAGTCGTTGGAAAACATGAGGAGAATGCCCTTTGAAAGGTTTCGTGCTCGACCCTCGGCTGGAAAATGACAGCGTCAGCATCATGGTCACCGGTCTCTGCGATCTGCGATTGTCGAGGGATGCCCGCTGGCCCTGGCTCATTCTCGTGCCGCGCCGGGCTGGTATCACCGAGATCTTCGAGCTGACGCCGCTCGACCAGGTGCTGCTTGCCTTCGAGACGGAGCTGGTCGCCAAGGCGCTGAAGGAGATCACCGGCGCGACAAAAATCAATGTCGGGGCTCTTGGCAATATCGTCCGCCAGCTTCATGTTCATGTCATTGCCCGCTTCGAAGGCGATGCGAACTGGCCGGGTCCCGTCTGGGGCTTCGGGCGCGCGGAGCCCTACGAGGACGGAAAGAGAGACGAATTTATAGCGAAGCTGCGGGAAGCCCTTTCATCATGAGTCATTCGCTTTTCGATTCGGATGTGCCGCATCCGGAACCCAGCAATCTCACGGCCTTTGCCGCCAACGACCTCAATCGCGATTCCGAACATCGCGATGAACAATCCGTCGAAAAGGCGCTGGCAAAGGAAGGCACCCATATCTTCGCCTTCGCGGGGGATAAGCTGGTGCTGAAGCATGACGGCCAGGTGCTCGACCCGCTCTTTGCCCGCTATGAGCTGCAGGGATTGCAGCCGGATTGGGATGAAACGGTGCTTCTCGGCTACCGCAAGACCGGCGAGCCGCGCCTTGCGGTTCCCGTCGGCATCGATGTCGACGACCTCACCAGCCAGTACAAGCCTGCCGACGGCCGCACGCTGTTTCGCGAAATGCTGATCGACGAAGTGTTGCTCGGCGAATTCGCCCAGGCCGCAAGCCTCATCCGCTGGAACGGCGACAATCGCTTCTGCGGCCGCTGCGGCTCGGCGATGGAGATCCACATCGGCGGCTACAAGCGCGTCTGCGCCGCCTGCGAGCACATGATCTTCCCCCGAACCGACCCCGTGGTCATCATGCTGACGGTCGATGAGCAGCGCGACCTCTGCCTGCTCGGCCGCAGCCCGCATTTCGCGCCCGGCATGTATTCTTGTCTTGCCGGCTTCCTCGAACCCGGCGAGACCATCGAGAACGCCGTGCGTCGCGAAACGCTGGAGGAATCGGGCATCCGCACCGGCCGCATCCGCTACCACGCCTCGCAGCCCTGGCCGATGCCGCATTCCCTGATGATCGGTTGTTACGCCGAGGCGAAATCCACCGAAATCAGCCGCGATGAGACGGAACTGGAGGATTGTCGCTGGTTTACCCGCGAGGAAACGATCGAGATGCTGGAACGCCCGAGCGCGACAGGCAAGGCCTCGCCGCCGAAAGGGGCGATCGCCCACCGCCTGATGCGTGACTGGGTGGAGTGGAAGCGGTAGCGCCATGCCGGTCGCCCGCTCGGAACGGCTGCTGACGCTGCTCCAGACGCTCCGGCGTTACCGGCGGCCGGTGACCGGCTCGGTGCTCGCTGAGGAGACCGGTGTCAGCCTGCGCACGCTCTATCGCGATATTGCCAGCCTGCAGGCTCAGGGCGCGATGATCGAAGGCGAAGCCGGCATCGGTTATGTGCTGAAGCCCGGTTTCATGCTGCCGCCGATGATGTTTTCCGAAGAAGAGCTGGAGGCATTGGTGCTTGGCTCGCGCTGGGTTGCCCGCGCCGCCGAGCCGCGCCTTGCCGGCGCT
>NZ_JALBGX010000258.1:0-3059 GCF_023006465.1 Rhizobium sp. PRIMUS64
CTGCTCCGAGCGCTCCGCCGGCGCGGCATCGCGGTCGCGCCCGGCAAGGCCGGCCCTGACTATATCGATCCCGCCTTCCATGCGGCAGCGAGCGGCACGCTCTGTCTGAATTTCGATCCCTGGGCGATGCGCCCGGAGCTGATCTCGGCCAATGCGGCCCTTCACCGTTCCGGCGACCGCATCCTCGTCATCGAGGCGATGATGGGGCTTTTCGACGGGGCGGCTGACGGAAGGGGGACGGCGGCCGATCTGGCGGCCCAGCTTGGGCTTTCCGTGGTGTTGGTCGTCGATGCCTCGCGCATGTCGCAGTCGGTGGCGGCGCTGGTTACTGGTTTTGCCGGTTTCCGTGCCGATGTGCGGGTTGCTGGTGTCATCCTCAACAAGGTCGGCAGCGACCGGCACGAGGCGATGCTGCGGCAGGCGCTCGAAGCTATCCGTATGCCTGTCATCGCCGTCATCGGCAGCGACAAGGCGCTTTCCCTGCCGGAGCGCCATCTCGGCCTCGTCCAGGCCGGCGAACACGCAACCCTCGACAATTTCATCGACCATGCGGCGGATGCCGTCTCCGAGGAATGTAATTTCGAATTCCTGCTGCGCATCGCCAGGCAGGGGCTCAACCGGCCGTCGGCCGCCAATATCGACCGGTTGCCGCCACTGGGTGCCCGCATCGCCGTGGCGCGCGATGTCGCCTTTGCCTTTTCCTACGAGCATATGCTGCTCGGCTGGCGCCGCCGGGGTGCTGCGATTTCCTTCTTCTCGCCGCTTGCCGACGAGGCGCCGGCTGGTGATGCCGATGCGATCTATCTGCCCGGTGGTTATCCCGAGCTGAATGCCGGGCGGCTGGCAGAGGCGCAGAATTTCCGCGCCGGCATGCTCGATGCGGCAGCGCGCGACATCCGGATCTATGGCGAATGCGGCGGCTACATGGTGCTTGGCGAGGGCTTGATCGATGCAAAGGGGCATCGCCATGAAATGCTCGGCCTGCTGCCCGTCGTCACCACCTATGCCGAGCGAAAGCGCCATCTCGGCTATCGCCGTGTTGTGCCCCTCGACGGCGCCTTCTTTGCTCGGATGATGACGGCCCATGAATTCCACTATTCCAGCGTCGTTTCCGAGGGCGAGGGCAAACGGCTTTTTCAGGTGCAGGATGCGCTCGGAACCGATCTGGGCGCCGCCGGTCTCAGGCGCGACCAGGTGGCAGGCTCCTACATGCATCTGATCGATCTTGCCGGAGCTGCTGCATGAGCGCACCGATCGTCCACGGCGGCGGCATCACCGCCGCTGCCGCTACCTTCGGCGGTAGACCGGAAGATTGGCTCGATCTTTCCACGGGCATCAATCCGTGCCCCGTCGCCCTGCCTGACATTCCGGCAAGGGCCTGGCATCGCCTGCCGGACCGGCATCTCATCGATGAGGCAAGGCGTGCGGCGCGAGATCATTACCGCAGCGGCGAGATCTTGCCGCTGCCGGTGCCAGGCACACAATCGGTGATCCAGCTTCTGCCGCGCCTCGTCGAGGCGGATAGGCTGGTTGGCGGCACGGACAACAGTGTCGCGGTGACGGACAACAGGGTTGCCGTTACGGACAACAGGGTTGCCGTGACGGACAACAGGGTTGCCGTGGTATCGCCGACCTATGGCGAGTATGCGCGCGCCTTCGCCTCGGCCGGTTTTGCCGTCGATGCGGTCGACGATATTGCCGCGATCGGAGCCGGACATCGGCTGGCTGTCGTCGTCAATCCGAACAATCCTGATGGGTTGATATGGCCGGCCGAAACGCTGATTGCCCTGCACGACAGGATGAAGGCAGCGGACGGACTTCTCGTCGTCGACGAAGCCTTTGGCGATACCGATCCGGCGCTCAGCCTTGCATCCCGCGCGCCGCAGCTTTCCAATCTGGTGATCTTTCGTTCTTTCGGCAAGTTCTTCGGGCTTGCCGGCCTGCGGCTCGGTTTTGCGATTGCGCGCAGCGATATTCTCGCGCGTTTCGAAGACTGGCTCGGCCCCTGGGCGGTCTCCGGCCCGGCTCTTTCGATTGCAGATTCGCTGCTGCGCTCGGACGTTTCTCCGATTCGCGGCCGCATCAATGAACGCTGCGCCGGCCTGCATGGGGTGCTGACGGGCGCCGGGTTGCAGCTTTCAGGAGGCACGGCGCTCTTCACCCTTGTCGCCGATGCGAGAGCCGGCGACATTTACACACATCTCTGCCGCCATCATATTCTCGTCCGCAAGTTCGACTATGCGCCGGAGTGGCTGCGTTTCGGGCTGCCGCCCGATCCGGCGGCAGACAGGCGGCTTGGCGAAGCCCTTCAGAGATTTGAGCGATGACGATCGACGAAAACCTTCTCGTACTGCTTCTGGCGCTGCTGCTCGACCGGATTGCCGGCGATCCGCAATGGCTGTGGTCGCGGATGCCGCATCCCGTTGTCATGTTCGGCGCGGCGATCTCCTATGCCGAGCGGCAGCTCAACCCGGCAAGCCTCACGGGCTCGCAACGCCGAATGAACGGTATTGCCGCCATCCTGGCGCTGCTTCTTTTGGCGGTGGCCGCAGGCTTCGTGTTCAACCGGTTCTTCGCGCTGTTCGGCCTTGTCGGCATCTTGCTGGAGACCGGGCTGGTGGCGATCTTCCTGGCGCAAAAAAGCCTTGCCGATCACGTCGCGGCCGTCGCTGTCGCCTTACGCCACGAAGGGCTTGCCGGCGGACGAGCCGCCGTTTCCCGCATCGTCGGACGCGATCCCGAGACGCTGGACGAGCCGGCCGTATGCCGCGCGGCGATCGAAAGCCTTGCCGAGAATTTCTCCGACGGCGTTGTGGCGCCGGCGCTCTGGTATGCCATCTTCGGGCTGCCGGGGCTCTTCGCCTACAAGATGCTGAACACCGCGGATTCGATGATCGGCCATAAGTCTGAAAAATACATCGACTTCGGCTGGGCAGCCGCCCGGCTCGACGATGTCGCCAACTGGCCGGCCGCTCGCCTCTCCATCCTGCTGATTGCCGCCGGCGCCTGGATCCGGCGGGGAACAAGCGCCGGCCGTGAAGCGGTCCGCGTGGCGATGC
>NZ_JALBGX010000259.1:0-3048 GCF_023006465.1 Rhizobium sp. PRIMUS64
AGCGCAAAGATGCGCAGCGACGGCTGCGGCCGAACCGCCGGAGGAGCCGCCGGGCACGAGTTGCTGGTTGGAGCCTGCGGCGCGCCAGGGATTGATCACCGGGCCGTAATAGGATGTTTCATTCGACGAGCCCATGGCGAATTCGTCCATGTTGAGCTTGCCGAGCATGACGGCGCCGTCATCCCAGAGGTTCTGCGTGACGGTCGATTCATAACGCGGCTCGAAACCATCGAGAATGTGGCTGCAGGCCTGGGTGTGAACGCCGACGGTGGCAAAGAGATCCTTGATGCCGAGCGGAATGCCTTCGAGTTCGCCTGCCTTGCCGGTGGCGATGCGCTGGTCGGAGTTCTTCGCCATGACGCGGGCGAGATCCGGCGTGACCTTTATATAGGCGTTCAGCCGGCCATTGGCCGCATCGATCGCCGAGATATAGGCTTCGGTCAGCTCGATCGCGGTGATTTCCTTGGCGCGCAGCTTCTGGCGGGCTTCGGCAATGGTCAGGCTGGTGAGTTCGCTCATCGTGTTTTCGCTTCAGATCTGGAAATTGCAACAGGGTCGGAAAGAGGCTTCGAAGCCTTATTCGACGACTTTCGGCACCAGGAAAAAATTGTGGTCGGTGACGGGCGCATTGGCGACGATATCGGCTGCCTTGCTGCCGTCGGTCACCTCATCGGTCCGCTTCTTCATCGCCATCGGGGTCACCGAGGTCATCGCCTCGACGCCGTCGACATTAACTTCGGAGAGTTGCTCGACGAAGCCAAGGATGCCGTTCAGCTCGCCGACCATGCGATTTGCCTCGTCCTCGGAGACGGCAATACGGGCAAGGCGGGCGACGCGCTTCACGGTGGCAAGATCGACGGACATGGCATTCTCCGGATAGGATTTTTCCTACCGCTATAAAGGCCATGTCCGCCGTGTGCAACGGGGTTTCGTCAGATCGACAGGCTCTCGGAAGGCTTGATCGCCCTCACATCCGTCTGCGATCCCTCCATGCCGGCAATGAATTTTTCGGCCGTCTGATCGATGATCGGGAAGGTGCCGTAATGGCAGGGGATCGCGGTCTTGAAGTTGAAATAGCGCCGGCAGGCGAGTGCAGCCACCGCGCCGCCCATGGTGAAGCGGTCGCCGACCGGCACGAAGCCGATATCGGGCTGGTGCAATTCGTTGATCAGCGCCATGTCGGAGAAGATATCGGTATCGCCCATGGCAAGGATCGAGGCTTCGTCGTCGAAATGCAGCATCAGGCCATTGGCGTTGCCGAGCGCATGCGAGACGCCGTCCTCAGTGATCTGGGCGGAGGAGTGCAGTGCATTGGTGAAGGTCGCCGAGAAACTGCCGAGCGCGATCGTGCCGCCGGTATTGCCCATCTCGATCTTGTCGACGCCCTTGGAGCCGAGCCAAGCGGCGAGATCGGCATTGGCGAGAACGACGGCGCCGGTCTCCTTGGCGAGTGCCACGGTATCGCCGACATGATCGCCATGGCCATGCGTCAACAGGATGTGCGTGATGCCTGCGGAAACATCCTTGATATCCTGGCCGGAAAAGGAGGCGTTGTAGCTGAGGAATGGGTCGAGCAGGATCTTCGCCTTGGATGTCTCGATGCGGAAGGCGGAATGGCCGAGCCAGGTGATCTTCATGAAATGTCTCCTTTATTACGTGATGCAAAGCCGGTTTCGATGCCACATCAAAGAATGAGGACATGATGTCGTCCGAAAACCGCTCACACTTTTCGGCGTCATGCCCTAAGGACATATCTTATGCGGCCGCAAAGAAAAGCGGCGGCGACTTCAATTTGTTTTGACGGGATGAAACGGCGATGACGGTGCTGACAATCGAGGAAATGGCCGAGACGCTAGCCCCGCGACAGGCAATTGCCGGCCTCGATCTCGGCACCAAGACGATCGGGCTTTCGATGTCCGATCTCGGGCGGCGTTTCGCCACGCCGCGCACGGTGATCCGCCGCGTCAAGTTCACCATCGATGCCCAGGCGCTATTGGACTTCGCGGCAGCGGAAAAGGTCGCAGGCTTTATCATCGGCCTGCCGATGAACATGGATGGATCAGCAGGTCCGCGCGTGCAGGCAACGCGCGCCTTCGTGCGCAATATGGAGCAGAAGACGGCGCTGCCTTTCGTCTATTGGGATGAGCGGCTTTCGACGGTCGCCGCCGAACGGACGCTGCTCGAAATGGACGTCTCGCGCGCCAAGCGGGCCGAACGGATCGATTCGGCCGCCGCAAGCTTCATCCTTCAGGGCGCGCTCGACAGGCTTTCCTTGCTGGCAAGGTCTGATGGAGATGAATTCAGCGCCTGACGCGCCTTCCACCAGGCGATGATCGACTTTCGCTTCCGCAGGCCAAGGATGGCGAAAACGACGAGGCTGTCCACCGCGATCGCGCGGGCAACGAGCGGCGGGATGGTCTCCGGCGGAATGCCGAGCGCCTTGCCGTAAAGCTCGAAGGTCAGGTCATGAACCTGCCGCGTGAACATGAAGATGCCGAAACTCATGTCGTAATAGGAGAGCCAATACCATCCGCCCAGAAAGACGATGGGGCCGGCCCAGAAGATCAGAAACCACTTCATGCGGCCTCTCCTCCATGCTTGCGCGCCACGGGCAGATCGAGAGAGACCAACCAGGTCGACAATGCCATAATGCAAAGCACCAGCGTCGGAATTGCGATATCCAGCGCCAGGACTGCGAAAAACATCATCGCCGTCACCAGAAACGCGGCTTTAGCGATCTTGGTTGCCATGGGCGTCAACTCGGGGCTCTACTCATACATCTCTGCTCACCGCCACACTGTCGGCTTAACCAGCCCTGCGCAATGTAAACCATTTGTTAGGGTTAACGCAGGCCCGCCCCCCTGTGGATGAGTAGATCTCAGCCGTAGACGCCGCGCACGATGCGCTTCAGCGCCGTCGCCGCCTTCTCCCAGTCCTTTGATGTCTTCAGCGACAGGCCGGCGCACTGCCCGCCGGCTGCGGCGGCCAGCACGAGGTGCTGGATCGCAGCGATGATGACGGCGTTGACCGCTGCTGCATCCACGCCCT
>NZ_JALBGX010000025.1:0-68027 GCF_023006465.1 Rhizobium sp. PRIMUS64
GAGCACGCCGCGGGGGTTGGCGCGCAGCGGAAAAATGTGGCCGGGGCGGGCGAATTCATCTGGCTTTGCGCGATCGTCGACGAGGGCGCGGACGGTGGCGGCGCGGTCGGCAGCCGAGATGCCCGTCGTCGTGCCCTTGAGATAATCGACGGAGACCGTAAAGGCGGTTTTGTGCGATTCCGTGTTGTTGGGCACCATCAGCGGAATATCGAGCGCATCGAGGCGCTCGCCTTCCATGGCAATGCAGACGAGGCCGCGGGCGTGGGTCATCATGAAGGCGATTGCCTCAGGGGTGACGGCATCGGCCGCGACCACGATATCGCCTTCGTTTTCCCGGTTCTGGTCGTCGACGACGACGACCATCTTGCCGCTGGCAATGGCTGATATGGCATCTTCAATTGTTGCAATAGTCATGCTGTCTGGCCTTTCAAGGGTTATGTCAGCGTACTGACATGGTCTGCTCGGCTCAATCCGTGAGCGAGCCTTCTGCCCTTGGGCGAACAAACGTCAGCCGACTCCAGGATGGAGTGCGACTGCCCGTGTTGTCCTCTTCCATCCGGACTATACCGTCGGCTCCGGCATCTCACCGGATCTGCTGACCTTCCAGCAATTCAAAGTGCTACAGCGTCGTTTGCGCGTCTGAAAGACGCGCGGCGCTGTGGTGCCGGAAGCGCTCGCGGGCTCCAGGATCACTCCTGATACCGCCGGTGGGGAATTACACCCCGCCCTGAGAACATTTCAAAGATAGGATCAAAAATAGGCAGATGGCAAGGTCAGTCGACCGGGCAAAAATGCAAAGCTGCCCTAACGCCGATGGACACACTGTTCACATGGAGGCGACGACCGGCTCGCCTTCAGTGCTTGGTTAGTGGTTTGGTCCTTCCATGCATGTCGTTGTCCCAAACCACTGCGCACTTTTAGGCGACATGCATCAGGACATGATCAGGCCGCCGTCGACATTGATCGTCTGGCCGGTGATATAGGCGGCGTCATCGCTGGCGAGGAAGGTGACCAGGCCGGCGACATCCTCTCCGGAGCCGGCCCGTTTCATCGGGATGCCCTCGACCCATTCCTTCATCAGTTCGCCGGGGGCGTAGTTGCCGAGCAGCTTGCCCCAGGCCTGGTCGTTATAGGCCCACATGTCGGTCTCGATGATGCCGGGGCAGAAGGCGTTGACGGTGATCTTCTCGGTCGCGACTTCTTTGGCCAGGCTCTGGGTGATGCCGACGACGCCCATTTTCGAGGCGGCATAATGCGGCGTGTAGATGAAGCCGTCGCGGGCCTGGCCGGAGGCGGTGTTGATGATGCGGCCGCCGCGCTTGTGCTTGCGCATTCTTGATATCGCCTCCTGGGCGCAGAGGAAAACGCCTTTGGTGTTGACGGCCATCACCTTGTCCCACTCGTTTTCGGTCAGGTCCTCGACCCGGGCGATGGTAATGACGCCGGCATTCTGGATCGAGACGTCGACCGAGCCGAATTCCTTCTCGGCGGCATCGTAGAGGGCCTTGACGCTTGCCTTGTCGGTAACGTCGCCGATGAAGGAGATCGCCTTGCCGCCTTCGGCCCGGATCTGTTCGGCAACGCCGTGGACCAGCTCCTCGTTGGCCGAAACGACGAGATTGGCGCCTTCGCGCGCAAAGCGTCTGGCGATGGCAGCGCCGATGCCGCGGCTGCCTCCCGTGATCACGACCGTCTTATCTTCGAAGCGTTTCATGCTCTTTCCGTCCCGGTAAACAGCAAATCTGGGCGTGACCTGCCCTGCGATGATTATTGGAGCTCAAGCGGTTGCCGAGATAATCTTGGCGAATTCAGGCAGTCTTGGGCGCCGTTCGTTCGACAGCCCGTTCGATCGGCGTGAAGGGCGGGCAGACGACGATATCGCACGCCGTCTTGCCCGTTATTCCCTTCAGCGCCTCGATCTCAGCTAGGGAGGAAGCGAGACCGTTCATTATCCAGTTGCCGGCAATGAGCTTTCGCCTCGCCATCACCAGCAGCAGAAACCGCCGTCGACGAGAAGATCGACGCCGGTCACGAAGCTTGCCGCATTCGACAGCAAGAACACTGCCGGGCCTACCATCTCGTCCACCGCTGCCATTCGCTGCATTGGCGTTTGCTCTTCGAAGAGCTTGGTCTGATGAACCATCTCCGGACGGGTGTTCATGGGCGTTGCCGTGTATCCGGGGGAGATGGTGTTGACGCGAATGCCGCGGTCGACCCATTCCATCGCCATAGACTTCGACATATGGATCACGCCCGCCTTGGAGGCGTTATAGTGCGCTTGGCTCAGCCCTCGGTTTACGATCACACCCGACATGGAAGCGATGTTGACGATGGAGCCGCGTCCATTCTTCAGCATGGCGCGAGCCTCGGCCTGGCAGGAAAGAAAGACGCCTTTCAGGTTGATATCCATCAACGTCTGATATTGGTCCTCCTCCATCTCTTCCGCCGCGTTCGCGTTAGCGATGCCCGCCGCGTTGACTGCAAGTGTCAATGCGCCGAGATCTGCCTCGGTCCGTGCTATTGCCTCTCCAAGGGAAGACTTGCTCGTGACATCCGCCGCGATCTGGATCGAACGGCGGCCAGCGGCGCGAATATGTTCAGCCGTCCTGGCCAGCCCGTCGTCGGTTCGACGGTCGAGTAACGCCACGTCGGCGCCGCACTGTGCAAGGCCGATGGCAATGCGCTGCCCGATGCCGCTTCCGGCTCCGGTAACGATGGCAACCTGGCCGCTGAGATCGAAAAGCTTCGGGGCGTTCAGAGTGATGTCGGACACCGCTCTTCCTTTCTCTGTCTGTTTAGATGGTGGCTAGCTCCATGACCGAAACGTCATTTGCCTGGTCACGATTGAGAATGCCTGCCTGTTTGCCTTGTGCAAGCACGAGAATGCGATTGGAGACTCCGAGAACTTCCTCGAGGTCCGAGCTTACGACGATGACCGCCACGCCCCGTTTGGCAAGATTGACGATGATGTCGTAGATGCCCGCTCGGGCGCCGACGTCGATGCCTCTCGTCGGTTCGTCGAGTACGACGACCTTAGGATCGCGCATCAGCCATTTCGCGATGACGACCTTCTGCTGGTTGCCGCCGGACAGGTCCGAGGCATATTGCTCCGCACGGCCCTTCACGCCGAACTTGGCAACCGCCTTCTCCGCAAACGAGCGCTTGACGCGCGGCGTAATCCAACGCCCGCCCAGCTTGTCAAGATTGGCGTATATAATGTTCTCGCCGATCCGGTGCCCGACAACCAAGCCCTGCTCCTTGCGGTCTTCCGGGACCATCACGATGCCCTTGGCGATCGCGTCCGCCGGATCGCGCAGCCTGAGTTCTTCGCCTTCCAGCTTGATCGAACCTGCACTGATTGGGTCCGCGCCCGAAATGGCGCGGACAAGTTCCGTGCGGCCGGCGCCGACCAATCCGGCGATCCCGAGAATTTCCCCGGCGCGCACATCGAAGGTAACGTCACGGAATGAGTTGTCCGGCGAGCTCAGCCCCGACACCTGGAGTACTGGATGGTCTGTCGGAACCGGCAGGGCAGGGAACAAGCGGTCAAGTGGGCGTCCAACCATGCTCTCGACGATCGTTCGCACCGGTGTCGCGCTGTCGGAGAATTCCTGCACGCGCTCGCCATCACGAAGAACAACGATCCGGTCGGTTATTCGCTTGATCTCTTCCATGCGGTGGGAAATGTAGACGATGCCGACACCCTCTGACCGAAGCTTTCTAACCTGTTGGAAAAGAGCTTCCGTCTCCGCGCCGCCAAGGGCGGCTGTCGGCTCATCGAGGATCAGGAGCTTTGCGTTGAGAGCCAGCGCCTTGGCGATCTCGATGAGTTGTTGATTTGCTGTGGAAAGGCCGGCGACCGTCCGCGTTGCGGGTATGTGAAGGTTCAAGCGAGCGAGCTGGTCCTGGGCCCGGCGAACCATTTGGGGACGATCGACGACGCCGTTCTTCATCGGCCAGCGTCCGATGAAGACATTTTCCGCGATCGACAGTTGCGGCAGAAGCTGCAGCTCCTGGTGGATCAGGACAACGCCCTTGTCGATCGCTTCCCTTGGGGTGGCTGGGGCATAAGGCTGCCCCAGCCATGTCATTGATCCTTCGGACGGTGTGCGGGACCCGGCGATGATGCCCGATAGCGTTGACTTGCCCGCTCCGTTTTCACCGAGAAGTGCAACCACTTCGCCCGGATAGACGTCCAAGCTGACATTCTTCAGAACCTGGAGCGGCCCATACCACTTGGA
This sequence comes from Rhizobium sp. PRIMUS64, assembly GCF_023006465.1. Classification (NCBI taxonomy): domain Bacteria; kingdom Pseudomonadati; phylum Pseudomonadota; class Alphaproteobacteria; order Hyphomicrobiales; family Rhizobiaceae; genus Rhizobium; species Rhizobium sp. PRIMUS64. Next base: position 4,242 of record NZ_JALBGX010000025.1, read on the forward strand.
TATGCCCCTCAGGGAAAGAACTGGATCAGTCATGGCACACCTCCTCAAGACCTCAACTTCATTACGGATGGTTGGCGATGAAGCCTGCGACGTTTTCTTTGGTTGTCAGCGTGGCATCCATGAGCTGGACCGGCGGCACCTTTTCTCCGGCGACAAGCTTGGCGGCGTTTTCAACCGCATCGCGGCCCATCTTCTGCGTCTGCTGGGTCGCAGTTACGTTGAAGACGCCTTTGCTGAGCGCTTCGAGAGCTGCGGTGTCACCATCGAAGCCGCCAACCACGATCTTCTGGGAAGGATTGGCGACCTTGATCGCCTGCGCGGCGCCAAGGGCGAGGCCGTCGGCCTGGGCGAACACGATCGAAACGTCCGGATTTGCCTGCAGCATATTCTGCATGATCTGGAATCCTTCGTCCTGGCTCCAGATGTTCGAGAACTGCTCGGCGACAACCTTGACGTCCGGATATGCCTTGAGAGATTCAGCGCAGCCCTTCGAACGATCGACTTCCGGCGTCGTGCCCTTCTGGCCGTGGATGATGACCATCTTCCCCTTGCCGCCGGCTTCCTTCAGGATGTAGTCGCACACGGCCTTGGCAGACGCGACGGAATCCGTTGCAAGGAATGTATCGCCGGGTGCTCCCTCGGCGTTGCGGTCAACGTTCACGACCGGAATACCAGCGTTCTTCGCGAGTTTGACCGGAACGGTCGCAGCGGCCGCACCTGCCGGAATGTAGATCAGCGCGTCGATTTTCTGGGTCAGGAGGTCCTGAATCTGATTGACCTGTGTCGGCCCGTCGCCCTTTGCGTCGACCGTGATGACTTCGATGCCGCGCTTCTTGGCTTCGGCTTCGACCGATTGCTTGATCTGGTTGAAGAAGTTTGCCTGAAGGTTGGCAACGGCCAAGCCGAGCTTCTTCAGTTCCGCCGCGTGTACGGGGCCGAGCATGAGACCCAGCAGTGCAGCAGACGCGAGCATGGTGCGCGCTATTTTCATTGTATTTCCTCCGTTGTTTGATGGAACCCTCGGGTATGTCCTCCCCCTCGGGGTATTGATCCGCCCCAAACCCTTGGAGCGGAATTCCAGGCCCGCCGACGCGGCGGACCCCGTTCGTCAGGCGCGACGCCGACGAATAGTCTCCGCGCCGACCGCAAGCACGATGACGATGCCGATGATCACTTGCTGCAGGAACGGCGAGACGTTGAGAAGATTGAGCCCGTTGCGAAGGACGCCGATGATAAGAACACCGATAAGTGTTCCTCCGATACCGCCCGCGCCCCCCGAGAGTGAAGTCCCGCCGATGACGACCGCAGCGATGGTGTCCAACTCATAGCCCAGACCGCTGGACGGCTGGACGGAATCCAGCCGGGCGGCGAGTACGATGCCCGCGAGCCCCGCAAGGACTGAACTTGCGACGTAGACGCCAATCGTCACGAGCGGGACGTTGATACCCGCCAGCCGAGCGACTTCCGGATTTCCTCCCACCGCGTAGAGCATGCGGCCTTCGGACCGGAAGTGCAGGAAAAGCCACGCCGCAAGAACAACCGCAAGCATGAGAAACACCGTGGCTGTCAACACACCGAAATGGCGATCGATTGCCAGCATCATGAACCAGTCGGGGAATCCGACGATCTGCTGGCCGTCCGTGATCATATTTGCGACGCCGCGAGCCGCGGACATCATTGCAAGAGTGGCAATAAACGCTGGAACCCTGAACTGCGTCACCAGTAGTCCGACGATCAGCCCCGAAACGCCCGATGCGACCAGAGCAAAAGCGATCCCGACCGGCAGCGGTAGGCCGGCGACATTCGCAGTCCAGCCCATGACCATCATCGCAAGAGCGAGTGCCGAGCCGACGGAGAGATCGATGCCGCCGATCAGAATGACAAAGGTCATTCCGACGGCCATGATGCCGAGAACCGTGATCTGATCGAGGATGTTGAGGCCGTTCCGAACCGACAGAAACGTGTCGGTGCTGACGCTCAGAAAGACGCAAAGCGCGAGCAGCCCCACGAGTGGGCCGGTGGCGCCCTTGAGCTTGCTCAACCAGGCGCCGGACGAAAGCCTGTGTTCATTGATATCAAGCGCCACCATTGTTCCTCCCTATGCGTAGGCTGATCGCTAATTCGTTCGTAGAATAAATATTCACCGATGCTGGAAAATTCATTAACAAGTTGCCTTCCGGCTGTCAATAGGATTTTCTGGGCCTGCAACTGCCGGTGCGCCGCTTAAGGGGCTTGACTAATCGGTGTCTTGTGCAAAAATATTGATAACTGAATATTTATGCATGAGAGGACTCCATGAATACGACAGAACTCGAGCGGGTCGCTCGCGAGATCCGATTGCGCGATCTCCAGGCGGTCTTTGAAGCGGGCGCCGGCCATATTGGCGGGGAGATGTCGGTTATCGACATTTTGACTGCCCTCTATTTTCGTGTGCTGAATGTTTGGCCCGATCAGCCGAAGCACCCCGACCGCGACAGGTTCGTTCTTTCGAAGGGACATACTGCATGCGCTCTGTATGTGACGCTCGCAAAACGTGGCTTCATCCCGGAGGAAGAGATTTCCACCTTTTTGCAGCCGCATTCGAGGCTGAACGGGCATCCAAATTGCAACAAGGTTCCTGGCGTCGAAACGAATACCGGGCCGCTCGGCCACGGTCTTCCAGTCGCAATAGGAATGGCAAAAGCCGCCAAGCTCTCAGGCGCGAAATATCACACCTATGTCGTCACCGGCGATGGTGAGATGCAGGAGGGCTCCAACTGGGAAGCGATCATGGCGGCCGCGCAGTTCAAGCTCGATAACTTGACGCTGGTCATCGACCACAACAGGTTCCAGCAGGGCGCGGCCCTGGCGGAAACCAACGATCTCGCCCCGCTTCGTCCGAAGCTTGAAGCTTTCGATTGGGAAGTCACCGAGATCAATGGGAACAATATGAGCGAAGTCGTTTCAGCTCTCGAACACCGAGGATCGGGACCGCATTGCATCGTCGCCCACACCAATAAGGGACATGGAATCTCGTTCATGCAAGACCGAGTCGACTGGCACCACAAGGTACCGAGCAAGGAACAATACGAAATCGCATTGGCAGAATTGTCGGAGGCACTGTAATGAACGCGCCAATAAACGCACCCAAGCTCTACGATTGCCGCGACGCATTTGCCACTACGCTTGAGCGGCTGGCAGCCGAAAACGAAACGATCGTTGCCGTCTGCAACGACTCCGTGGGTTCCTCCAAGCTCGGCGGCTTCAAGGCGAAGTTTGCAGAGCGCCTCGTCAATGTCGGTATCGCTGAGCAGAACATGGTGGGGGTTGGAGCAGGCCTCGCCAATGGCGGACGCCTTCCGTTCGTGTGCGCCGCCGCTCCGTTTCTAACGGGACGGTCGCTGGAGCAGATCAAGGCCGATATTTCGTATTCGAATGCCAACGTCAAGCTGGTCGGCATTTCTTCTGGAATGGCGTATGGCGAACTCGGCCCGACCCATCACTCGATCGAGGACTTCGCCTGGACGCGGGTTCTGCCTAATCTCCCGGTCATTGCGCCTTGTGACCGCAGCGAAACAGCTGCTGCGGTTGAGTGGGCCGCGGCCTACAACGGCCCCTGTTTCCTGCGTCTGTCTCGCGTAGGTGTGCCTGATCTCCTTCCGGAGGGTCACAAGTTCGAACTTGGCAAGGCAAATCTCCTTCGCCAGGGTTACGACGTCACCCTTATCGCAAACGGCACTTTGACTCATCGAATCTTAAAGGCTGCCGAGATTCTCGCAGAACGCGGCATCAACGCCAGAGTGCTCAACCTTGCAACGGTTCGTCCGATCGACGAGGACGCCATCATCGCGGCGGCGAAGGAAACCGGAGCGATCGTCACAGCCGAAGAGCATTCGATCTTTGGCGGGCTCGGTTCCGCGGTCGCAGAAGTGGTGGTCGACAATGCTCCAGTCCCGATGAAACGTCTCGGAGTTCCCGGCGTCTACGCTCCGACCGGTTCGGCAGAGTTCCTGCTCGACGAATTCGGGATGGCGCCGTCCGCAATCGCCGACGCGGCGCAGTCGCTGATCAGGCGCAAGTAACTGGGATCACGTGATCAGCCCGGACGCTTTTTGTCGTCCCGGCTGCCGTCTGATCTGGGGAGGATAGAATGCGGGCAATTCTGGCAATTGACCAGGGCACGACCAATTCAAAGGCAGTTCTCGTTTCCGAAAAGGGAGAAATTGTTGGCAGAGGTTCGGCTCCGGTCGGCATCGCCTATCCGAAACCAGGCTGGGTCGAACAAGACCCACACCGGCTCTACGCATCCGTCTGCGAGGCGATCGACGCCTGCCTGAAGGCCGCCCCCGACGTGGCTGTCGAGGCCGTGGCGATTTCCAATCAGCGCGAGTCAGTCACGGCCTGGGACGCCGAAACGGGAGAAGCACTTGGACCGCTGGTAAGCTGGCAGTGCCGTCGAACGGCACAGGATTGCGAACGTCTCATTGTCGAAGGCCACCTTGACCGTGTGCAGGCGCTCACAGGCCTGCCACTGGATCCGATGTTCCCGGGTTCGAAATTTCGATGGCTGCTCGACCGTATGCCGGCCGGGCGATCGGTGCGGCTGGGAACGGTCGACAGTTGGCTCGTCCACTGCCTGACGGGCGGGCGCCGGCATGTCTGCGATGCTTCCAATGCCGCCAGGAGCCAGTTGTACGATCTCCAGGAGCAGAGATGGAGCAAGGAACTTGGCGAGATTTTCGGCGTGGATATCGCGCTCCTCCCCGAAGTACTCGACAGCTCTGCCGACTTCGGCAGGACGCAAGGGTTGCCAGGCGTGGCGGATGGAACTCCTATAATGGCCGCGATAGGAGACAGCCATGCTGCGCTGTTCGGCCATGGCGCATTCAAGCCGGGTGATGGCAAGGTAACCTTCGGAACCGGCTCTTCTATCATGACGACGCTTCCGCGATTCATTCCCCCACGCAACGGCGTCACAACGACCGTCGCATGGCGTCTCCATGGAAAGCCGACTTTCGCTTTCGAAGGCAATATTCTCGTTTGCGCCGCCAGTCTCCCCTGGATGGCAGGCATTCTCGGCCTTTCAGACGTGGCGGCTCTTGTCGAACTTGCGGCGAGCGCCGAACCGGGCGGACCGGGCTTCGTGCCAGCATTCGTGGGACTGGGCGCACCCTATTGGAACTCGGACGCCCGTGCCCTGTTCTCCCAGATCAACTTCAATACGACACGTGCGCAAATGGCGCGGTCGGTAACCGATTCGATCGCCTTCCAGGTGCACGACGTGATCGCCGCCATGCGTGCACAAAGCGGCGGCGAGCTCGGGGCGCTCTATGTAGACGGCGGACCGAGCCAAAACCGGTTCCTGATGCAGTGTGTCTCGAACCTCATCGAACATCCCGTGATCCAATGCGAAGCACCCGAGGCGTCGGCTTTGGGAGCTGCATATCTCGCGGGTCTCTCACTTGGCTTGTGGAGCGATCTTCATGTTATCGCTGAGTTGCCCCGGAGCTCGCATATCATTGACCCGGAACCCGTGGATCGAGCGGTGCTTCTGAATACATGGAATGATGCACTTGCCCGCTCGACGTCCCGCGAAACAATGGCTAATGATGAATAAAAATTCACCCTAGGATTAGCGATGACTCGCCTCAATGAACTCCGCCTCATCTCAAGGGTCGCCCAGATGTACCATTTGGAGGGACGGCGACAGGCGGAGATCGCAGAGCACCTTCGCCTGTCGCAGGCGACAGTGTCGCGCATGCTCAAGCGCGCCGAGGCTGAAGATATTGTCCGAACCAGCGTGACTCCCCCCGTTGGCACCTACAGCGAGCTTGAGGGCGCGCTTCGCGAGAAATATGATTTGCCGGAGGCGATCGTCGTTGAGTGCACGGAAGATCGGGACGGAGCCATCATGGCCCGTATCGGAGAGGCAGCGGCTCATCTCTTGGAGGTGACGCTTGCGCCAGGGGAGATCATCGGCGTTTCGAGTTGGAGCCAGACCATCTCCAAGATGGTCGAGAACATTCATCCGCTGAAGAGCGCTCAGGCGAAATACGTCGTCCAAACCCTTGGAGGCATGGGCGATCCTTCAGTCCAGACGCATGCGACGCAGCTTACTACGCGGCTTGCTCGGCTGACCGGCGCTGAGCCAAAACTGCTCGCTGTGCAGGGCGTTACGACGTCCAGAGAGGCAAAATTTCTTATGCAGGCCGATCCATACGTTCGGGAGACGATGGACTTGTTCGGCAGCATAACGCTTGCGATTGTCGGAATCGGAGCAGTCGAACCGTCGGAACTTCTCGCACGGTCCGGCAACATCTTTTCGTCTCGCGAACTCTCTGATCTCGCGGAAGCGGGAGCCGTCGGCGATATCTCACTTCGCTTCTTCGATAAAAACGGCAAGCCGGTCAAGACACCCCTGGACGACCGGGTCATAGGGCTTCCACTCGAGGATCTCGAACGGGTGGACCGGGTCATTGCTCTTGCCGGCGGGTCCAAAAAGACTGACGCTATCGCAGGGGCGCTCCGCGTGGGGGTCATCGACATGCTTGTTACCGACAAGTTTACCGCGCAGCGATTGATCAACTGATGAGGCAGACTGATTTTGGCAGCCTCAATGCGCTGTCCCATCCACAATCACATGATCGTGGTCCATCGAGCATTTCTCCACCCGGGCCTCGACCCGGTAGATCTCCCGTAACATCTCGGCAGTGACGACGTCGCGGGGGGTGCCGCAGGCGTGCATGCGACCGTTGGCGATGACCAGGACCTTGTCGGCGAAGCGTAGCGCCTGGTTGAGGTCGTGGATGGCGATCAGCACGATCATGCCCTTGGTGCGGGCCTGGCGGCGCATGAAGTCGAGAACCTCGACCTGGCGGTGAAGGTCGAGCGCGCTTGTTGGTTCGTCCATCAGCATGATCTCCGGTTCGCGCACCAGAGCCTGGGCGATCGAGACCAGCTGGCGCTGGCCGCCGGACAGCGCGCCGAGATCGCGGAAGGCGATGGCGGTGATATCAAGCGCCTTCATGATCTCGTCGATGAAGCGCAGGTCGCTGTCGCTGACCGCCCAGGACTGGCCCTGCTTGCGGGCGAGAAGGATGGATTCGTAGACCGTCAGCACCGCGTTTGCAGAGGTATCCTGCGGCATGTAGCTGATGGCGTTTTTCGTCTTCGAGCCTTCGACGACGACATGACCCGGCCCCTTGAGCAGGCCGGTGATGCGTTTGAACAGCGTCGACTTGCCGGCGGCGTTCGGGCCGATCACCGCCACGACCTCACCCGACTTCATCATCGGCGTGGTCACGTCTTCGACGAAGAGCTTGCGGCCGTGATAGGCGCCGACCGACTGCAACTGTAGTGCTACCACGACCGGCTCCTGTTCGAGAGGATGAGCGAGAAGAAGAAGGGCACGCCGACCAGCGCGGTGATGATGCCGATCGGGAAGACGACGCCGGGGATGATCGACTTCGAGACGATCGAGGTCAGCGAGAGCAGCAGCGCGCCCGACAAGATCGATCCCGGCAGGAAGAAGCGCTGATCCTCGCCGAGGATCATGCGCGCGATATGCGGCCCGACGAGGCCGACGAAGCCGATCGTGCCGACGAAGCTCACAGGCACAGCGGCAAGCAGCGAGACCACAAGCATGGTTTCGAGCCGGATGCGGCGGACATTGACGCCGAAGCTTGCAGCCTTGTCCTCGCCGAGGCGGATGGCGGTCAGCGCCCAGGCGTTGCGGGCAAAGAGCGGAAGTGCTGCCAACAGGACGGCAAGCGTCACCCAGATCTTCGGCCAGGTGGCCTTGGTGAGGCTGCCCATCGTCCAGAAGACGACGGCCGACAGCGCCTGTTCGGAGGCCAGATATTGCAGGAAGGCGAGAGCCGCATTGAAGGTGAAGACCAGCGCGATGCCGAGCAGCACCACCGTCTGCACCGAGACGCCACGGGCTTGCGAGATGAAATGGATGAAGAGTGTGGCGATCAGCGCCATGATGAAGGCATTGACCGGCACCAGCAGCCCGGCCGCTACAGGCAGAAGCGGAACGCTGGTGACGATGGCAAGTGCGGCACCGAAACTTGCTGCTGCCGAAATGCCGAGCGTGAAGGGGCTGGCGAGCGGATTGGCGAGGATCGTCTGCATCTGCGCACCGGCGACGGAGAGCGATGCACCGACGACGATCGCCATCACGGCAACCGGCATGCGGATGCCCCAGACGACGGCGCGCACCTGATCCGAAACCGAGGAGGGGTCGAGAAGGGCAGCGACGACTTCATTGAGACTATAGCGGGCCGGGCCCCAGGCGAGATCGACCGCAAAGGACAGGCAGAGCGCTGCCGTCATGGCGGCAAGGATCAGAAGCTTGCGCCGGGCGAGGGCGCGGTAGCGCTCCTTCCCGGCTTCGGCTTCGATCGATATGGCGGCGATCTCGGCCATGTCGGGTTACTGACCCGCCTTGGCGTCGACCCAGTAACCCGGCTGGTAAGCGACCGGCAGGAATTTTTCGTGGAATTCCTTGAAGGTGGCGTCGGGATCGAGATCGGCAAAGAGGTTCGGATGGAACCACTTGGCCAGCTGCTGGACGGCGACGAACTGGTAGGGGCTGGTATAGAACTGATGCCAGATCGCATGGACATTGCCGCCGGCAACCGCCCTGGAGCCGGTGAAGGCAGGGTTTTCCATCAGCATGTTCAGCGCTTTGCGGCTGTCGTCGAAGGTGGCGGCAGCATTGGGACCGACATTCACATAATCCTTGGCATTCTTGGTCTGGCTCCAGTTGGAGCCGGTGACGACGATGACGTCAGGATTGGAGGCGACGACCTGCTCGGCATTGATCGAGCCGGTATAGCCCGGCAGGAAATCGGAGCCGAGATTGTGGCCGCCGGCCCAATCGACCATCAGGCCGAAATTGTCGGGACCGAAGGTGCCGCAGCATTCGACCAGGCCTGCGGCGCGATACATGAAGACATTCGGCTTCGGCGGATTGGCGGCCTTCAGCTTGTCGGTGACGCGGGCCATCTGCTCTTTCCAGATGCTGGCGACGGCTTCGGCGCGATCCTCATGGCCGAAGATCTGGCCGAGGATCTTCAGGCTCGGCTCGGTGTTGGCGAGGATATGCTCGCGGAAATCGATGTAGACGATCTTCACGCCGATGCCGTTCAGCATGTCTTCGAGCTTCACCTCGTCAGCGGCCGCCTTGTTGCCGATCGGCAGCAGCAGCACATCGGGATGAAGCTTGACGACCGTCTCGGTCTGCAGCGTGCCATCTGTGAGGTTACCGAGGAAGGGCAGGTCCTTGCCCTTCGGAAACTTCTCGACATAGGCGTTGAAGCCGTCCTTGTCGGTGGTCCAGAGATCGTTGCGCCAGCCGACGATCTTGGCGAAGGGATCTTCCTTCTCGATGGGTGCTACGGCGTAGAGCATGCGGCCTTCCCCAAGGATCACACGCTCCACCGGCTTGTCGAAGGTCACTTCGCGGCCGGCGACATCCTTGACGGTGAAGGATTGCGCCCAGGCCGAAAGCGGCATCAGGCTCGCAATCGCCGCTGCGGAGACTGCGAGTATTTTCACGAAATTCATCTGGAAATTCCCCCGAGGTCTGAATAATGTCCGCAGGCATAAGAAATATGACTTTATGAATCAAGTTATATGTTTTAGAGCGTTTCCAAAGTGATCCGATGCCGGGGTGCCTCAGATGAATTCCATGAACACGAACTACTCCATCCGCGATGAAATCCGCGACTTCTGGTCGGAACGGGCGGCGACCTTCGACCAGAGCGTCGGCCATGAAATCTTTTCGGAAGCGGAGCGGAAAGGCTGGCAGCGGCTGATCAGAAAGCATCTGGGTGAGGGCCAAGGGCGCGCGGCACTCGATCTTGCCTGCGGCACCGCCGTCATCTCACATCTGATGCGTGGTGCCGGCTTTGCAGTCACCGGCCTCGACTGGTCGGATGCGATGCTGGCGCAGGCGCGCGCCAAGGCGAAGAAACGCGGCACCGATATCCGCTTCGTGTCCGGCGACGCCGAAAACACGATGGAACCACGGGGAAGCTACGACGTCATCACCAACCGGCATCTCGTCTGGACGCTGGTGGACCCGGCTTCTGCCTTCAAGGAATGGTTCGCGGTACTGAAGCCGGGCGGTAAGGTGCTGATCCTCGACGGCAATATGGGTAGGGAAACCTGGGTCAAGGGCCTGCAGAAGCTCTGGACAAAGGTGACCGGCAAGCCGGCGGCGAGCCACATGACGCCGGAGATGATGGCGCGGCACCAGAAGATCCGCTCACGCGTGCATTTCTCCAGCCAGATGCCGGCCGAAGCAGTCGTCGATCTTCTGCGTCAAGCCGGATTTACAGACATCGTCGTCGACCGCAAGCTTGGGGATATCCATTGGGCTCAGGCCCGCAAAATGCCGTTCCTGCGCGGGCTCGAGCGCATGGTGCAGGAGCGGTTTGCGATTTGTGCGCGTAAGCCTGGGTGATGGGGTTGGTGCCGGCGCTGCGGCTTGCTCCCTCTTCTCCCCTCGGGGAGAAGGTGGCCCGCAGGGTCGGATGAGGGGGCCGCACGGCACACCATTCATTGCCCTTCGCTTGCGCTCAGTGCATGCGCTCCTGTCGTCGCTTACCCCCTCATCGCCTCGCTATCGCTCCGGCACTTCTCCCCGCTGGGGAGAAGAGATATGCGGCACCGACGCGCGTCCTCTTTTGGGTCTTGGTGCGGCGGCTATGGTTAGGGGCCCTTCGCGGGGCTCAGGGCGTTCGGCGCTGCGATCGATTCACTGGATCGATCGCTCCCGCTTTGCGGGACCGCGCCTCACCCACCGGTGACACTCATATGCCGCGCCACGGCAGGACGGTTATGCGTGCGGTCGATGATGAAGTCGTGGCCTTTGGGTTTGCGGGTGATGGCCTCGTCGATGGCGGCCAGGAGGAGGGCATCGTCTTCAGTGGCGCGGAGTGCCGCGCGGAGATCGGCGGCGTCGTTCTGGCCAAGACACATGTAGAGCGTGCCGGTGCAGGTGAGGCGCACGCGGTTGCAGCTCTCGCAGAAATTATGGGTCATCGGCGTGATGAAGCCGAGGCGGCCGCCGGTTTCCTCCACCCTAACGTAACGCGCCGGGCCACCGGTCTGGTAATCGATGTCGACAAGGGTGAACTGGTCTTCGAGATCGGCGCGCAGTTTCGAGAGCGGCAGATACTGGTCGGTGCGGTCTTCTTCGATCTCGCCCATGGGCATAGTTTCGATGAGGGTCAAATCCATGCCGCGGCCATGGGCGAAGCGCAGGAGCTCCGGCATCTCGGCATCGTTGAAATCCTTCAGCGCCACAGCGTTGAGCTTGACCTTCAGCCCGGCTTTCTGAGCGGCATCGATGCCTTCCATGACCTTGGCGAAATCGCCCCAGCGGGTGATCTTGCGGAACTTGTCGGGATCGAGCGTGTCGAGCGAAACGTTGATGCGACGCACGCCGCAATCATAAAGCTCCTCGGCATGGCGGGAAAGCTGCGAACCGTTGGTCGTCAGCGTCAGCTCATCGAGGCCGGAACCAATCTTCTGGCCGAGCTGGCGCACCAGATACATGATGTTCTTGCGCACCAAGGGCTCGCCGCCGGTCAGCCTGATCTTGCTGACGCCCTTGGCAATGAAGGCGGAACAGAGCCGGTCGAGCTCTTCCAGCGTCAAGAGATCCTTCTTCGGCAGGAAGGTCATGTTCTCCGCCATGCAATAGGTGCAGCGGAAATCGCAGCGGTCGGTGACGGAGACACGGAGATAGGTGACCGCCCGCCCGAAGGGGTCGATCATCGGGTCCGCACCTGCCACCAGCGGCGATGCATTGCCTATCGTTCCAACTCTGCTGTTCACCTGTATCTCCGTACTCCAGTCAATGTGGGCATATGCTATTGTCGCGTCAAGGGAAACAGCCCGCTCGAGCGTGCCAATTTCAGCTTGCGCTGAAAAAGATCAGCGCCTACTCCTCGCATGAGAAGAGGACAAAATGATGAGCGATATCTGGCCGAGCGAACTTCGCGTCTCGAAAGACAGGCAGCGGCTGGTGGTGACCTTCAACGACGGCCAGAGCTTCGACCTGTCGGCAGAGCTCTTGCGTGTGCTGTCGCCCTCGGCCGAGGTGCAGGGCCACGGGCCAGGGCAGAAGGTGACGGTGCCAGGCAAACGCAATGTCGCGATCATCTCGATGATGCCGACCGGCAATTACGCCGTTCGGATCGGCTTCGACGACATGCACGATACCGGCATCTACACCTGGACCTATCTGCGCGAGCTCGGCGAACGCGGCGCTGAGCTGTTTTCCGCCTACGAGGACGAGCTCAGCGAAAAGGGCATGAACCGCGACACGGCGGAGAAGCCGCGCTGAGGGCCACGAGGGCGCCGCTATCGCTTTCAATCCACACATAATTCCAGCCATCGGGGGGCCATATGGCGAAAACGAACGGAAAGAACTGGCTGCGCGCCAAGGGCAGCGCCAGCGGCAGCAAGGTGACCTTCCTCGAACTGTTCTTCGACCTGGTCTTCGTCTTTTCGATCTCGCAGCTCTCGCATGCGCTCGCCGCCCATTATACGCCGCTTGGTGCTGCCGAAGCGGCGCTGATGACCTTCGCCGTCTGGTGGGTGTGGATCTTTACCGCCTGGGTGACGAACTGGCTCGATCCCGAGAAAATGCCGGTGCGCGGCATGCTGGTGGCGCTGATGATGCTCGGGTTGCTGCTGTCTGCCTCCATCCCCGAGGCCTTTGGCGACAAGGGGCTGCTGTTTGCCGGCGCCTATGTGGCGATGCAGGTCGGGCGCTCGCTGTTTACGACCTATGCGATGACGCGCGTCGACCGCCCCAACACGCTGAATTTCGTCCGCATCACCACCTGGCTCGTGGCAGCATCGGTTTTCTGGATTGCCGGCGGGCTGCTCGAGCATGAAGCCCGACTGATCGCCTGGGTGATTGCGCTGGCGATCGAATATGCCGGGCCGGCCGCGGGCTTTGCCGTGCCGGGGCTCGGCCGCTCGACGGCGCGGGACTGGGACGTTTCCGGCGCGCATATGGCCGAGCGCTGTGCGCTCTTCGTCATCATCTGCCTCGGCGAAGCGATCCTCGTTTCCGGCCGCACCTTTTCGGAGCTGCCGTTCTCCGGGCTGACCAGCGTCGTGTTCGTCACCGGCTTCATCGGCACGGTCGCCATGTGGTGGCTCTATTTCCGCTTCGGCCACGGGCGCGCCGCCCACCGCATCGAGCATGAAGAGACGCCGGGCAGCTTGGCGCGGCAGGCCTTCACCTATGGGCATATCCCGATTCTTGCCGGCATCATCGTCCATGCGGTGGCGGTCGAGTTCATGTTCTCGCATCCGCATGAGACCGGCAATCTCGGCATCGCCGCGGCCGTGCTCGGCGGCTCCGGCCTGTTCCTGATCGGCAATCTCTGGTTCAAGGGCGCGACCAGCGGCCAGCTGCCGCTATCACATCTGGCCGGCCTCGTGTTTCTGATCCTGCTCGCCTTCGCAGCACCCTTCATCGAGGTCTATTTGATGGGCATTCTGGCGACGCTCGTGCTGATCATCGTCGCCGCCTGGGAATATCGCTCGCTGACCGGCACGACGGCCGCGCCGACGCTGCATTGAACATCAGTCCTCGTCGCGCAGATCTTTCATCAGCACCGTGACGATCCGCTCCATCGAATCGGCGGTCGCCATGCATTGCTCGATCGGCTCGTCCGATAGCACGCGGTCGATGAGGCCGGTCTGGATGGCCATGGCTTCCTCACTGAGCTTTCGACCCTCTGGCGTCAAATAGAGGCGCAGCACGCGCTTGTCGCGCTCGTCATCGCGGCGAAGGAGCAGACCGCGCTTCTCCATCTGCGGCAAGAGCATGCTCATATTGGAGCGGCCGACCAGCAGCTTGCGCGCCAGCTCCTGCTGCGAGATGCCTTCGAAACGGTAGAGATTGACCAGGATATCGAGGTGCGGCGGCTTGATGTCGAGATCGGCAAGCGAGCGGGCCAATGACTGCTGCATCAGCTGGCAGGCGCGAGCCACCGCGATCCAACTGCGAAAACGCGGATGATCCCAGGGAAGGGATTGATTTTTGTTCATCGTTGTACTTTATTGTTCAGTGTTGAACAGTCTTTTGGAATCCCACTATGACAAACTTTGCGCTTGACGTCACCCGCCTCGGGTTTTCGGCTCTACAGGCGGTTTCGCCTGATCTGGCAGGCAGAGCGGCGTTCCAGCTGTTCTGCCGGACGCCGTCGACAAAGCCGAAGGGAGCAAAGGCGAAGGCGGCGCATGCAGCGGGTGCGGCCCGGCTTGCCGGCGCCGAACGCTTCACCCTCAGGCTTGCCGGCGGGCGCCAAGCGCATGCCTATCGGCTGAACGGCGGGGCGAGGGGCAAACGCAAGCGCTACCTGGTGACGCATGGCTGGGGCTCTAGCGCCGCATATATGGCCGAACTCGTCTCGATGCTTTCGGCAACGGGAGCGGAGGTCATGGCGCTCGATTTTCCCGGCCACGGCCGTTCCGGGGGGCGCTTCCTGCATATGGGGCTTGCGGTCGAGACGATTGCGGCGGCCGAAGCGCGGTTTGGCGCATTCGATGCGGCGATCGGTCATTCCTTCGGCGGTGCGGCGCTGATGGTCTCGGCAGCGGGGCTGCTGCCTGGCGTGGCGCCTGTCACCGGCGAGAGACTGGTGCTGATCGGCGCGCCGAGCGAGATGGGCTGGCTGTTTACCGATTTCGGCGGGATGATCGGCCTTCTCCCTGCAGCGCAAGCGGCGTTGGAGAATGAGGTTCATCGCGTCACTGGACGGAGACTGGAGGACTTCGACGCCGGCGAGGCGGCGGGCGAGATCGGCCGCCCCGTGCTCGTCATCCATGCCGAGGACGACAAGGAGGTGTCGTCTCTCCATGCCAGGCGCTACGGCGCGGCGGGAAAGGGCGTTCGGCTTCTCTGGGCGAACGGCTTCGGCCACCGTCGCATCATCGGCGCCGCACCGGTTCTTGCCGCGATCGCGGCATTTCTCGAAGGCGATCGGGGCGTGGGTGAAGCTCTTGATGAAAGCATCAAAAAAGATGCGGAGATCATTCCGTTTTTTGAGCTTCCGGCAAGGCGCGCGGCATTGTAGCGTCGCGAAGATCAAGCCGCGGCGGGACGCCTCATGAAAATCATCACCAGCATCGAAGAGCTCAACACGATCTATGGCGCCGGACTTTCGCCGGCCTCCGTTACCAAGGTGACGAAGCAATTGACCCCGCTCTATCGTGAGATGATTGAGATCTCACCGTTTGCCGCGCTTGCGACCGTCGGGCCGGAAGGACTCGACTGTTCGCCGCGCGGCGATCTCGGTGGCGTGGTGCGTGTCATCGACGACGAGACGCTGCATCTGCCGGACTGGCGCGGCAACAACCGGGTCGATTCGCTCTCCAACATCGTGCGCGATCCGCGCTTGGCGCTTATGTTCCTGATCCCCGGCTCGAACACGACGATGCGCATCAACGGCCGGGGCGTCGTTTCCGACGATGAGGCGCTGCTTTCAAGCTTCGAGATGGACGGCAAACATCCGCGCACCGTCGTCGTCATTTCTATCGACGAGGTCTATTTCCAATGCGCGCGGGCCGTGATGCGGGCCGAGCTCTGGAATGGAGAACACTTCGCCGATCCGGCGACGTTGCCGACGCCAGGACAGATGCTGAAGGCCGCGACCGGCGATTTCGACCAGGAAACCTACGACCGGGAATGGCCGGGGCGGGCTGCAAAGACGATGTGGTAAAGCATCGTCACCGGCGGCTCCTACTGAAAAAGTCGGCCAACTTCTCTTTCATGCTCGGCCCTGCGCCGAGGATGATGCCGAGTAACAACGAGGTTTGTCGACAACACTAAACCGTCACCTGCCAGTGACAGCGTGCGTGCGGCGCGGGACTGCGGTCAGGTCTTGTAGATCAGCCAGCTCTTGGTGAAATCCTTCTGCATGCCGTCCTGATAGAGGATGGTGCAGTTGCGGCCGGCATTTTTGGCGCCGTAAAGGGCGATGTCGGTTTTGCTATAGAGTTCGCCGGCATCCCCGGCGCTGGATGCCATGCAGATGCCGATCGAGACGGTGACCGGACCGTAATTCACCCGTGTACGGGAGTTCTTGAAGGGCGTCGTCTCCAGCGTGCGACGAATGCGCTCGGCGATCGCGGTCACTTCCTCGGGCGTGTTGCCATCGATGATAAGGGCGAATTCCTCGCCGCCGGTGCGGGCAACGAAGATGTCACGGCGGACATTGCTGCGGATGACGGAGGCGACGGTGGCGAGCACCTTGTCGCCGACCGGATGGCCGTAGGTGTCGTTGATCTTCTTGAAATTGTCGATGTCGCAGAGCAGCAGTGCCGTCACCGGCCGCATGCTCGAATTGTCGAAAATGGCGGCGAGGCGGTCGTCGAAGGCGCGGCGGTTGGAAAGGCGCGTCAGCGAGTCGGTGTTGGCGATGCGCTTGTATTCGTCGAGTTCTTTGCGGACCTGATCCATCTCCTGCGAGCGCTGGACAACGTCCTCGACCGTGCGTTCGCCGTGCGCCATGGTGTCGCCGGTCGCCTGGCTCAGGAGATCGATGGCGTTTTCGATCAGTTCGACGCTGGCGTTGCTCTTGGAGGTGATGCGCTTGTGGGTCTCGCCGAGCAGTCTGGTGTAGCTTTCCAGCGAGCTCTGCTCCTGCCTGAGAATGCGCAGCAGGCCATCGAGTTCGCCGGCAATGCGCGTATGGGCATCGTCGAAGACACGGGCCGGGCTGTGGGTGAAGTGCTGCGCGCCGAGCGCATCGAGTTCGGCCTGGGTCACCTGGCCGCCGAGGGCCGCGAGCTCGCGGGTGAGGGCTGGATTGGAGCCGATATAGGCCTCGTAGAAGAGTTGGTAATTGCGCGGTATCGGCGCGACGCCCATGGAGCGCATGGCATAGGTGATCTGACCCGCAACGTCGGGAACCGGCACCTTTGGCGCGACAGCCGTATTCATCCGGCGAACTCCTCATATATTCAAAGGCAATATTCTATTTGTTAGCTTAAATTTCTTGGGAAAAGATTAAAGCGATATATACCAAGGATTACATACGACAAATGGCCCATGAGCTAATACTTCGATCAGGCCTATGATTCTCCATGGAAAAACGTATCTTTACTGAGGCAGTGCATACTCGCTGAGCGGGTACAGTGTCTGAAAAACTTACAGTTCTTCTCTGCCGGAGACCGTATTCATCTTGTCGACAGTTGGTTTTGGCCGTTTCGTATTGCAGTCTCGACATCTTTGGGATCGTATTTTCTGCAACGGACCCGATCGTAGCCCGCAAATCAGGGCGTGAGATCATGGAAACCTCCCGTCATATTTCTTTCGCCATTCTGACCTTCACCGTCGTCGCCGCCGGCGTCTTGCTGCTGGAGCACACCGGCTTCTTCGCCGGCGCTTTCCGCACGGAGATCCTGGCAAGGGTCGATGCCGGGGATGTGGTGAGCGTGGGCGAGGCGGTCACAGCGCGGAACACAAGCGCCTCGGATAAGGCGTCGCCGCGGTAGAGCTGGCGGCAACGCAGCCCGCCCACTCACCCCAAATTCAGTTCCTGGAAAAAATCATTCCCCTTGTCGTCGATGACGATGAAGGCGGGGAAGTCTTCGACATCGATCTTCCAGACCGCTTCCATGCCGAGTTCGGGATATTCGAATACTTCAACCTTGCGGATACAGTCCTGGGCAAGACGGGCGGCGGGGCCGCCGATCGAGCCGAGATAGAAGCCGCCGTGCTTCTTGCAGGCCTCGCGCACGGCGCGCGAGCGGTTGCCCTTGGCAAGCATCACCATCGAGCCGCCGAAGGACTGGAATTGGTCGACGTAACTGTCCATGCGCCCGGCCGTCGTCGGGCCGAAGGAGCCGGAGGCGTAGCCGACAGGCGTCTTGGCGGGGCCGGCGTAATAGACCGGGTGGTTTTTCAGGTAATCGGGCATGCCTTCGCCCTTTTCCAGCCGTTCGCGGATCTTGGCATGGGCGAGGTCGCGGGCAACGATGATGGTGCCGGTCAAGGACAGGCGGGTCTTGACGGGATGCCGGGAGAGTTCGGCGAGCACCTCGGCCATTGGCCGGTTGAGATCAATGCGCACCGTCGATTCCGACAGTTTCGCCTCGTCGATCTCGGGCATGTATTTCGACGGATCGGTTTCGAGCTGTTCGACGAAGATGCCGTCGCGGGTGATGCGGCCCTTGGCCTGACGATCGGCGGAACAGGAGACGCCGAGGCCGATCGGTAGCGAGGCGCCGTGGCGGGGCAGGCGGATGACACGCACGTCATGACAGAAATACTTGCCGCCGAACTGAGCGCCGACGCCCATCTGCTGGGTCAGTTTGTGGATTTCCTTCTCCATCTCGATGTCGCGAAAAGCGTGGCCGCTCTCGGACCCTTCGGTCGGCAACTCGTCGAGATAGCGGGTGGAGGCGAGCTTGACGGTTTTCAGGTTCATCTCGGCCGAGGTGCCGCCGATGACGATCGCCAGATGGTAGGGAGGACAGGCTGCCGTCCCTAACGTCAGGATCTTCTCCTTAAGGAAGTCGATCATCCGGTCATGGGTCAAGAGCGAGGGCGTGCCCTGGTAGAGAAAGGTCTTGTTGGCTGAGCCGCCGCCCTTGGCGACGAAGAGGAATTCGTAGGCGTCGGTGCCTTCCTCGTAGATGTCGATCTGGGCCGGCAGATTGTTCCTGGTATTCTTCTCCTCGAACATCTTGACCGGCGCGAGCTGCGAGTAACGCAGGTTCTTCTTCTCGTAGGCATCCATGACGCCGCGGGCCAGCGCCGCCGTATCCTCGCCCTCGGTCCAGACCCTGCGACCCTTCTTGCCCATGATGATCGCCGTGCCGGTATCCTGGCACATGGGCAGCACGCCACCGGCGGCGATATTGGCGTTCTTCAGGAGATCGTAAGCGACGAAACGGTCATTGTCCGTGGCCTCGGGGTCGTCGAGGATCGAGGCGAGCTGCCTGAGATGGCCAGGGCGCAGCAGGTGGTTGATGTCGGCAAAGGCAGTCTCGGCCAGCAGGCGGATGCCTTCCGGCTCGACGGTCAGGATCTCCTGGCCCTTGAACGTATCGACCGAGACATGGTCGCCACTGATCTTGCGGTAGGGGGTGGCATCCTTGCCGAGGGGGAAGAGATCGTCAGCCATCGAAGTGACCTTTCTGGTAGGGCGTCGCTAGATTGGAACCGGTCTAAATCCGCCGCGGGGCAAATGCAATCAGGATGCGGCGGACTCTGGAGTGGGGGCATGTCGTGCCGCGTTTTGCAGTCGGCAGGCCACTCGCGGTAAGCGAGTGAAAGAACAGGCAAAATCGACATTTTTCGCGAAACAGACGACTTCAGGTTGCCTTCTGTTCGAGGCCAGTTCATATTCCCGGCAGCGTTAACCTGCCGGGGCTTCGAATGACAAATGCAAAGCCAACTGCTGTCGACGACCTTCTCGTTTTTTTCGAAGACAATTGGATCCGCGGGAATCTGCTGCGCCTCTCCAGCGATCCCGAGGGAGCGGACATGTATGTTCGCTTCGTCAATGGCGTGCGCATCGACGCCAAACATGGGCCTGACCACGAAACGATCATAAGGGGCGAATACGGAACCTTCAGACTGAAACCTGACGGTCACTTCGAGTACGAGTTGGACTACACACTCGACGTCGTGAAAAATTTAACGAAATACGATCAGCTCATCGAGAAGTTGAGCTTCAAGATGTCCGATGGCTCAGGGGGCACGGACCTCGGCGTGCTGACGCTCGCGATCGACGGCGTCAACGAAGGCGATAAATACCACGAGGTCCTGGATTTCGACGATATGGGCGTCTTGTCGAGGGCCGATAATTTCTCTCTGCCTGACTATCGCAACTTTGCACTTTCGGTGAATGGCAGCCACGACCTGACGCTTCTGAACGGGTATGTCTATGATACCATCCCGGGTGTCGACGCCATCACCGAGGACGGTTTCAGCGATACCGTTCTATCGCCCGGTTCTGCGCCCGTAAGCCTGAAAATGCTCGATGGCGGGGAGTTCACCTTTCAGAGCGTTTCGATCGCCGAATTGTCGGCATCGCCGTTTCACCTGACGCTGACTGCGCTGAACGACGGCCAGATCGTCTATCAGCAGGATCTCGAGGTCACCGGCCCCACTCTCGAGGTCAATCTCGAAGACATCGAAGAAATCCGTTTCGACTTCATGGGCAATTCTGTCGTGATGGACAATTTTTCGCTGTTGGTTTGACGTCGGACACTCACGTCTGCGAAGGGGGATGTCGCATGGGAAGCAGATATTCTATCGCCGCGCGGCCTGAACCGGTCAGCTTCGATCCGGATCGAACGGCCGTCATGGTCATCGACATGCAGCATGATTTTGGCAGCCGCGGCGGCATGTTCGACCTTGCCGGCCTCGACATTTCGCCGATCACGCGCCTCGTCCAGCCGATCTCGCTGGTGCTTGACGCGGCGCGCAAGGCCGGACTGCTCATCGTCTACACCAGGCAAGAGCACAATTCCGACCTCTCCGACGCCGGAAACGATGATGCTCCGCACAGGATCAAACACAGGCGCATGAATATCGGGCGCACTGTCACGGCCCCTGACGGTAGCGCAAGCATGGTCCTGGTGCGCGATACCTGGAATACGGCGATCGTTCCGGCACTCGAGCCTCGGTCAGGCGACGTGGTGATTTCCAAGCATCGATACAGTGCGTTCTTCGAAACGCCACTCGACGCGATCCTGCGCACCAGGCGGATCAGCACGCTGATCTTCGTCGGCGCGACAACCAGCATATGCGTCGAGTCGACCGTGCGTGATGCAACATTTCGCGATTACCGTCCCATCGCGCTGCGCGACTGCACGGCGGAATTGATCGCCGCGGATGCACCACGCAGCAACCACGAGGCGTCGCTGCTCGCCATCGAGCTTCTGTTCGGCTGGACGGCTGATTCGAAGGATGTGATCGAGGCGCTGCTTGCGGGGTCTGCTGCAGCGTGAGCCTTCTCCCCTTGGCGGAGGGGAAAAGGCAGCGGCATCTAAGGCGTGTTCCCCGACCTTCTTATTTCGGGCCGATCATCGTTTCCGGGCGGACGATGGCGTCATATTCTTCCGACGTCACCAGGCCGCTGGCGAGGGCCTCTTCCTTCAGCGTCGTACCGTTCTTGTGCGCTGTTTTGGCAATCTTGGCGGCTGCGTCGTAACCGATCTTCGGGGCGAGTGCGGTCACCAGCATCAGCGAGCGTTCGAGGCCGGCCTTGATATTGTCTTCGCGCGCCTCGATGCCGACGACGCAATTGTCGGTGAAGGAGACGGCGGCGTCGGCGAGCAACTGCACCGACTGCAGGAAATTATAGGCCATCATCGGATTGTAGACGTTGAGTTCGAAATGGCCCTGGCTGTCGGCGAAGGTCAGAGCCGCGTTGTTGCCGAAGATATGGATGCAGACCTGTGTCAGCGCCTCGCACTGGGTCGGATTGACCTTGCCGGGCATGATCGAAGAGCCGGGCTCGTTTTCCGGCAGCGCCAGCTCGCCCAAGCCGGCGCGCGGGCCGGAGCCGAGCAGGCGGATGTCGTTGGCGATCTTGAAGAGGGCGGCGGCGGCCGCATTGATGGCGCCATGGGAAAAGACCATGCTGTCATGCGAGGCGAGCGCCTCGAACTTGTTCGGCGCGGTGACGAAGGGCATGCCTGTTATGGCAGCGATCTCTTCGGCGACCTTTTCGGCAAAGCCCACCGGCGCATTGAGGCCGGTGCCGACGGCAGTACCGCCCTGGGCGAGCTCGCAAAGGCCGGGCAGGGTCATTTCGATGCGCTTGATGGCGGAGCCGACCTGGGCGGCATAACCCGAAAATTCCTGGCCGAGCGTCAGCGGCGTCGCATCCTGGGTGTGGGTGCGGCCGATCTTGATGATGTGGCTGAATTCGGTGACCTTCATGTCAAGGGCGGCATGCAGGTGCTTGAGGGCCGGGAGCAGGTGATGGGCGATTTGCTCTGCGCAGGCGATGTGCATGGCCGTCGGATAGGTGTCGTTCGACGACTGGCTCATATTGACGTGATCGTTCGGATGCACCGGCTTCTTGGAACCCATGACGCCGCCGAGCATTTCTATTGCACGATTGGAGATCACCTCGTTGGCATTCATATTGGACTGCGTGCCCGAACCGGTCTGCCAGACCACCAGCGGAAAGTGGTCGTTCAGCTTGCCCTCGATCACCTCTTGGGCGGCGTCGACGATGGCTTTGCCGAGGCCAGGATCGAGCTGGTCGAGCGACATGTTGGCGCGGGCGGCCGCCTGCTTGACGATGCCGAGCGCGCGCACGATCGATAGCGGTTGCTTTTCCCAGCCGATCTTGAAATTGCCGAGCGAACGCTCGGCCTGGGCGCCCCAATATCGGTCGGCGGCGACGTCGATCGGGCCAAAAGTATCGGTTTCGGTGCGGGTTGCGGTCATCAGCCTTGCCTTCCCTTTACATGCTGTTTTCGGGCAGTTTCGAAAGATGAGGTCTTATAGGTTGGAAAGCCCGACAAGAAAACTGGACGCCGTGCGAAATATTGAAATCGGAAGTCATGTTTGCGCAGGCTTTTCGGCGTGCCTTTTAGGCCACTTTGGAAATTTTATGCATCCGGGCGTTTTCACCCCACTGGTCTGCCGGAGAAAATTCGGTAAAAAATTAACTAATAATTTCATAATTTTGTGTGAACTGCTGGGCGGCGCCATGCAGGATCTCCGTCACATAAAATTGAGTCCGCCGGCGCTGGCGGCGCAGGCCGGTTTCTGATCAATGAGGCCCTACGCTGCTTGAGTTTCGCGGGATTTGAGCTTGGGCCTTGCGCTCGTGACAAGAACAGCATGACACCGGGACTGGAAGATATATGACGTTCGTTTTGAAAAGCGCGGCATCCGCATTGGCAATTTCCTGCGGCGTGGCAGTGATGAGTGCCGCACCCGCGCATGCCTATACACTGATGGATATGCTGCGCGGCGACAGGCAGCGGTCCCAGAGCACCATCTTCATGGACCAGATGCCGCCCGGCCGTGTGGGCCAGCGCGGCGGCATTGGCGGATCGCTCGGCGGGCTCGACCCGGAAGCGCCGCTGCCGAAGGTGAGCGGTCCGCGTTATTACACCTACAAAACCGAGACGCTGCAATTCGTCGATACCGGCAAGTTTGCCGATCCCGTCGTCACCGGCGCAGTCGCCGATGTTTCGGGCAGCGGTGATGCCAGCGCCGAACCCGCCGTGCAGCGCCGCTTCCTGGCGCAGGCCAAGGTGCGCGCCAATGTTGACGTTGCAAAGGCGCTCGAAGCCTATTACGGCGACAGCCGCAATCCGCTCGTCTGGGTCGATGGCAACCAGATCAACGACCGCGCCAAGTCGGCGATGTTGGTGCTTGCCGATGCGGGCTTCGTCGGCCTCGACCCGGCGGATTACGTCGTCCAGACGCCTGATATCGACCCGGCCAATCCCGATCCCGCCTTCCGCGACCGTGCGCTGACGCAGTTCGAACTCGAACTCTCCGCCAAAGTGCTGGCTTTCGTGCAGGACACGGTGCGGGGCCGCATCGATCCGAACAAGATCTCCGGCTATCACGATTTCCAGCGCAAGGTGGTCAATCTGGCCCCGGTGCTGAAGCTTGCTCGCATGAGCCCCGACGTCGGCGCCTATATCGCCAGCCGCTCGCCCGATAGCCCGCAATTCCTGGCGCTGAAGGCAGAGCTTGCAAAGCTTCGTGCCGCCGACGGTGGCAACGAAGAGCGAATCGTCGTTTCGCTCGACAAGCTGCTGAGACCTGGCGAGAGCTCACCCGAGATCGCCAATATCGTCAAGGCAATCGGAAAGCACGGTTCCGAAACGCTGAGGACCGATCATGCGGCAACGATTGCCGCCTATGCCGGCAGCAGCGACTATTCGCCTGACATCGTTTCGCTGGTCGAGGACTTCCAGAAGGAGCGCGGGCTGAAGGCCGATGGCGTCATCGGCCAGGCGACGGTGCGCGCCATGACCGGCGGCGACACCAATGCTTCGAAGATCGACAAGCTCGTCGTCGCCATGGAGCAGGCGCGCTGGCTGCCGGAGGATCTCGGTTCACGCTACGTTATGATCAACCAGCCCGCTTACATGGTCTACTACCACAATGACGGCAAGGAACAGCTGTCGATGCGCGTGGTGGTCGGCGGCAAGAACAACCAGACCTATTTCTTCGATGACGAGATCGAGACGGTGGAGTTCAACCCTTTCTGGGGCGTGCCGCAGTCGATCATCATCAACGAGATGCTGCCGAAGCTGCGCTCGGATCCGAACTATCTCGACCAGCTCGGCTATGAAGTCGAGGTGAACGGCCATGCCGTCGCCTCATCGAGTGTCGATTGGTATGGCTCGACGGACAATGTCTCGGTGCGCCAGCCGCCGAGCAGCGACAATGCGCTCGGCGAACTGAAGATCCTGTTCCCGAACAGCCACGCGATCTACATGCACGACACGCCGTCGAAGAGCTTTTTCAAGCGCGACATGCGGGCTCTCAGCCACGGTTGCGTGCGCCTTGCCGATCCGCGTGCGATGGCGGCTGCCGTGCTTGGCACGACGGTTGACGATGTCGCCAAGCAGATCGCCAGCGGGCAGAACCATGCCGTACGCGTGCCGCAGAAGATCCCGGTCTACGTCTCCTACTTCACTGCCTGGCCGAACAAGGACGGCGTGGTGGAATATTTCGACGACGTCTACGGACGCGACGCCTATGTCGACAAGGCCTTCGATGCGACGACCAAGGCGCGTGGGGCGCAGATCTGATAGTCGGATCTGATTAGTGATGCTGGCGGGCGGTCTTTGGGCCGCCCGGTTTGTTTTGGGGTGTCTGCGTGCAAGAAATAAGAGGAGAGGGCGCGCCGTATGGCCCCCTCATCCGCCTGCCGGCACCTTCTCCCCGCTGGGTAGAAGGGACGTTGCGGAGACGCCTCGCTTCTGATCAAACTGTTTCATGCGGTTGCAGCCGTGCCGCTAGTTCCCCTCTTCTCCCCAGCGGGGAGTAACCATGTTTCAATTTTGCTGGTATTGTGGCGTCCATTCGGTGTTTCGAATGAGGATGGCATTGGCGAGGATGATGAGTTTGCGGGCGACGGCTATGACGGCGCACAGGTGTTCCTTGCCGTTGCTGCGCAAGCGCGCATAGAACGACGCGAGATCCGGATTGTGCCGGGTTGCCGTGAAGGCGCACATGAACAAGCTCTTGCGCAGGCGTTCGCGGCCACCCTGGATGCGGCGTCTGCCATGATGTTTTCCACTATCGTCGTCATAGGGTGCGACGCCGGCAAGGGCGGCGATCTCGGCACGGCCGGCATGGCCGAGTTCGGGCAGCCGAATGATCAGGCACAGCGCGCTGCGCAGCCCGATCCCTTTGATGGAGATCAGCAGATCGAGCCGCCGGGCCAGGTCACAATCGTCGCGAACCGTCTTTTCGAGCCGCAGCAGACGGGCCTTGCGGCAGGTTTCGAGCCGGGCGATCTCGCGCGCGTGACGGCGTTTGACGGCCTCCGACAAGGCGGTCTCGGCAAAGGTCTTCACCAGCGCGATCTGCTGCTCGATCTGTTCCACATAGGTCAGTTCGGCCGCCAACCTGTCGAAGCGTGCGTCCGGCAGTGCCGGCAACTGCTCGAGACTTGCAGTGAAGAGCGCAATCAGCGCGGCATCGAGCCGGTCGTTCTTTGCC
This sequence comes from Rhizobium sp. PRIMUS64, assembly GCF_023006465.1. NCBI lineage: Bacteria > Pseudomonadati > Pseudomonadota > Alphaproteobacteria > Hyphomicrobiales > Rhizobiaceae > Rhizobium > Rhizobium sp. PRIMUS64. The sequence continues at coordinate 29,932 of NZ_JALBGX010000025.1, forward strand.
CGCCGAAGCCGGCTCTTGGCGAAGAACCGCAATTGCGCTGGCTGCAGACGCGCCGCCGGTCGCTTGCCGGCCCGCAGATGCACCATCAGCCGCCATTCATAGCCACCGGAGGCTTCGAAGCCGATGCGACTGACGTCATGCTCTTGAAGGAAGGCGTCAAGCGCCTTCAGACCAGCGGTGTCGTACGTCACCCTCAGCCTTGCGTCGTCGGGATGGATGGCAATGTCGAGATGGCTTTTGCCGACATCGATTCCGGCACAGATCATGCTATTATCTGTCATCTTCGTCGTCCCTGTCTTGGATACGAACCCCAAGGTTCCTGCAACCACACGGGCCAGATGAAGAGCCGGTTGCGATCCTGCTCCCCACAGCCCCAAACGGCTAAGAAGGTGACGATCCGACAACCAGCTTCCGGGCGGGCGGCCACCCGCCCGGAAGCGTTAGTATCCTACATTCCTGTCATCCAAGCAGGTGGCCCGAAGGGTCGGATGAGGGGGCCGCGATTGCAAAGACATACGGCCGATCGCCAAACTTCAGACGGCAACCTTCTCCGCATATTCCTGTAGCAGCCTTTCTACCAGCTGTGGCGTCAGCTCATCGAAATGGGTAATGATAACATCCGGATCGAGGCTCGAAACCGGTACGTCAGAATAACCGAACGGCACGGCAATCGAGGGCACGCCGGCATTCTTGGCAACGGCGATGTCGTTGATGCTGTCGCCAATCATGACCGTGCGGGCGATGTCGCCGCCGGCGCGTTCGATAGTGCCGGTGAGGTGGCGGGCGTCGGGTTTGCGCACGGGGAAGGTGTCGCCGCCTGATATCGCGTCGAAATATCTGACGAGGTCGAGCTTGTCGAGCAGGCCGAGTGCCAGGCTTTCCATCTTGTTGGTGCAGACTGCGAGGCGGTAACCTTCGGATCTGAGCCGGTCCATGGCGGTGACCAGGCCGGGATAGGGCTCGGTACGGCCGGGCATGTTGCCGGCATAATGGGCAACGAAACGCTCGACCAGCAGCGGCAGGGCGTCGCCTTCGAGCGGATGGCCGCGCAGCCGGCAGGCGCGCTCGATCATCACGCGCGCGCCCTGGCCGACGAGATGGGTGAGGTCGTCGTAGCTGACCGGTTCGAGGCCGAGGGCCGCGATCGTGTGGTTCAGGCTCTCGACCAGGTCCACATGGGTATCGAGAAGGGTGCCGTCGAGATCGAAGACGACGAGCGCCGGGCGAGCGGGGGCAGGGGTCAAGGGCATGTCTCTTTGAGCGATGGTCGTCTTAAGGAGCGATGGATCGTCCTGAGGTAGGCGATCGCGCGGCGGAAAGCAACGTCCGGCGACGGCCGGGAAGGCCGCAGGCCTCTGTTTCGGCTTTTCATTTTCCGTGATGATTTTGACTTTCGTTTGCCAGGCGAGCCGTGTAAACAGCACATCCAACGCAATAATCGGAGCTGGCGGCGCATGGATGCCCGCGAAATGAAGATCAAGGCCGCCGAGGCCGCGCTCGCCCATGTCGAAAGCGGGATGCGTCTCGGAATCGGCACCGGCAGCACGGCGGAAGAATTCGTTCGCCTGCTGGCAGAGCAGGTCGCGGGCGGCTTCAGGGTCGAAGGCGTCCCGACCTCCGAAAGAACCGCGCGGCTCTGCGTCGAACTCGGCGTGCCGCTGAAGTCGCTCGACGAACTGCCGGCACTCGACCTGACCATCGATGGCGCCGACGAGGTCGATACGGGGCTCAGGCTGATCAAGGGCGGCGGCGGTGCGCTGCTGCGCGAAAAGATCGTCGCGGCCGCCTCCGAGCGAATGATCGTCATTGCCGACGAGAGCAAGCTGGTCGAAACGCTCGGCGCCTTCGCGCTGCCGATCGAGGTCAATCCATTCGGGCTCGTCTCGACGCGCATCGCGATCGAAAAGGTCGCGGCCCGGCTCGGCCTATCGGGTGAACTCGCTCTGCGCCAGTCGGGTGACGGAGAGTTTACCACGGATGGCGGCCATCACATCATCGATGCATCTTTTGGCCGCATTCCTGATGCAGAGGCGCTTTCGAGCGAGCTGAATTCCATACCCGGCGTCGTCGAACACGGGCTCTTTATCAATATGGCGGCACTTGCGATCATTGCCGGTCCTGCGGGTGTGCGCACACTGCAGGCAAACAGATAACAGGAGCGTATACTCATGATGAACATTGCAGGTCTTGGCCGTCTCGCCGCTGCGACCGTCCTTCTTTCCGGGCTTGCCTTCGGCTCCGCCGTCAACGCGCAGGAAGTCTCCGAGGAGCAGCTGAAGGCGTCTCGCGCGGCGATCGACGCCATCGGCGCCACTGCCCAGTTCGACAACATTCTGCCCGGTCTCGCCGAGCGCCTGAAGGCCGGCCTGATCCAGGATTCGCCGAACTACCAGGACATCATTTCGTCGACGGTCGACGCGCAGGCGCTGGCGCTGGCGCCGCGCCGCGGCGATCTGGAGAAGGAGGCGGCACTCACCTATGCCAAGACCTTCACCGTCGATGAGCTGAAGGCGATCGCCGACTTCTACAATTCCGACGTCGGCAAGAAGCTGCTGCGTGACGGCCCGGTCGCCTCGCGCGAGACGGCGAAGGCTGCCGACATCTGGGCGCAGGGCATTTCCCGCGACCTGGAAAAGCAGAGCAACGCCGAGCTTTCCAAGGTCATCAAGGCGCCGCCGCCGGCAACCGACAGCCCGGCCGCTCCGGCTCCCGCACCCGCTGCCCAGCAGTAAAGCTTGCCCATCAAATTTGCGAAAGCCCGGTATCGTCCGGGCTTTTTTGCTATGATGCGGCCAATGCCGCCGGCGAGGTTTCAGGTGACTGCAGATGTCCGATCATGACAAGGCTGTGCGAGTGCGGATATCCGGCAAGGTGCAGGGTGTCGGTTTTCGCTATTGGGCGCGCGATGAGGCGGTACGGCTCGGTTTGACGGGCTGGGTTCGCAATGAAGAGGACGGGGCCGTCGTCGCTGTGATCGCAGGACCCGACATCGCCATTTCGGCGATGATCGAGCGTTTCAGGCGCGGGCCTTCGGGGGCGTCGGTTTCGGGCGTCGAGACGGAAGCAGCCCAGCTTGAGAAGAACCCGACGGATTTCCGCATTACCCGCTGACAGCAACAATCGCTCGGCAGATGCAATTGGCATCGCATATGCGCCGGAACCCAGTCCCTATGGGTTCGGGTTCTTTGCAAGTTGCCACACACCGTCCTCATCCGGCTCCACGCGCTTGTTGCCGCGGTAGAAGATCGGCAGTCTCGTCTTTTTGTCGATCGAGAAGCGGCTCGGCGTGTATTTTTCGTCCTCATGGCCCTGAATGGCGAGGCCGAGCGCTTCCTTGAATTTACCAGCCCTGCACAGATTGGCGAAGAGAGTTTGATCCATCTTTTGCTCCGGCATTCTTTTTCATCCCGCGGATTGCCTGCCAGCCTTCGGCGACCGGGTCAATCGCAGTCGTTTACAATGAAGATTCAGCGATGGGAACGGGATGACGCAGGAGCGGGCTTTTGTTTTCGTGATGATCGCCCCTATATCAGCAATATCCTTCCTGCGATTCCCTTCCGGAGCTCCTCATGTCTTCCTACGACTACGACCTCTTCGTCATCGGTGGCGGTTCCGGAGGCGTGCGCGGCGCACGTGTCGCCGCCTCGCTCGGCAAGAAGGTGGCGATCGCCGAGGAATACCGCTACGGCGGCACCTGCGTGATCCGCGGCTGCGTGCCGAAGAAGCTCTTCGTCTACGCCTCGCAGTTCCATGAGCATTTCGAGGATGCAGCGGGCTTCGGCTGGACGGTCGGCGAAAGCAGCTTCGACTGGAAAAAGCTGGTGGCGGCCAAGGATGCCGAAATCGCCCGGCTGGAAGGCCTCTACAAGAAAGGTCTCGCCGGCGCCAATGCCGAGATCCTGGAAACGCGCGCAGAGCTCGTCGATGCCCATACGGTGCGGCTGCTGAAGACTGGACAGACGGTGACGGCCAAGACGATCGTGATCGCCACCGGCGGACGGCCGAACCCGCATGCAGCCCTTCCCGGTCACGAACTCTGCATCTCCTCCAACGAGGCCTTTCATCTTGAAGAGCTGCCGAAATCGATCGTTATCGCCGGCGGCGGCTATATCGCAGTCGAATTCGCCAATATCTTCCATGGCCTCGGCGTCGAGACGACGCTGATTTATCGCGGCGCCGAGATTCTGTCGCGCTTCGACGAAGATCTGAGGCGCGGGCTGCACGAGGCAATGGTCGCCAAGGGCATCCGCATCCTCTGCCACGACACGCTGCAGAAGATTTCCAAGGGTGAGGACGGCCTCATTCTGGAGACGCTGAACAACGGCACGCTGCAAGCCGGCGTCGTCATGCTGGCGCTCGGGCGCGATCCGAACACCCAAGGCCTCGGCCTCGAGGCGGCCGGCGTCGCGGTCGACGAGCGCGGCGCCGTTATCGTCGATGAATATTCTCGCACCAATGTCGAAAACATCTATGCGCTCGGCGATGTCACCAACCGGGTACAGCTGACGCCGGTGGCGATCCACGAGGCGATGTGTTTCATCGAGACTGAATACAAGAACAATCCGACCCGGCCGGATTACGAGCTGATCCCGACCGCCGTCTTCTCACAGCCGGAGATCGGCACTGTCGGCCTCTCGGAAGAGGATGCGGGCAAACGTTACGGCGAGCTCGAGGTTTACCGCGCCCAGTTTCGGCCGCTGAAGGCCACGCTTTCCGGCCGGGCCGAGCGGATGATCATGAAGCTGATCGTCGATGCGGCGAGCCGCAAGGTGGTGGGCGCCCATATCCTCGGCCACGATGCCGGCGAGATGGCGCAGTTGCTCGGCATCACACTGAAGGCCGGCTGCACCAAGGACGATTTCGACCGGACGATGGCGCTGCATCCGACTGCCGCCGAAGAGCTCGTCACCATGTATGCGCCGAGCTATCGGATCCGCGACGGCAAGCGGCTTTGAGCCGCGACGGGCTTTAGCTTCTTGTTTTATGCATGTCGTTGACCCGGAACCGCTGCACACTTCCGGGCGCATAGAGCCCCGTGCGTCCTTCCGGACGCACAAAGGACGCTCTAACACTTTGAACTTACGCATCGTGCTTTCCGAATATCGATTCCGATATCCGAGCCGATGCATTAGCTGGTGATGCGCGGCGCCCGGATGACCTTGAGGAAGAGCGCCTTCATCGCATCGGTGATACCTTGGGTCGGCGTCACCTCGAAATAGAGGCCGGGCGAGGCGCATGCCTGCATCTTCGTCGGAATCTCGCTCTGGAAGGGGCTGATCCATTTGTTGTACCAATCGTTGCTCGGCAACGGCAGGTAGGTGGTGTAGAGCACGGCGATCTTGACACCGCGATCCTTCAGCGGCTTGCAGAAGGAGGTGTCGATCGGTTCCTGACAGCGGCCGCCGGTCGTCTTCTTGGTGCATGTCGACGGCTTGTAGCTGTCGCCGACGCCATCGGAAACGAAGAACAGGATCTTTTCGGGGCTGATATTCGACGTGCCGTCACCGGCCGGATCGATGATGGTATTCATCTGGGTCAGGGCGCTATCGAAGCTCGTGAGCTGGTCCTGATTGTAGTTCTGGTAGGGAATGGTCATCAGGTCAACGGCGTCGGTGTAATTCTTCACCTTCGTCAGGTCGGAGGTGGGGCTGGAGATCGTCGTCAGCTTGGCGTCTTCGGCTTTGGTGCCGAAAGTATAGACGCCCATGCGAAACTGATCGCTGCTGACGCGTTCGGTCTTGGCCGTATCGGTCAACGCCTGGGTTGCCTGGCGCACGACGTCGATGCGCATGGCGACGCCGAGACTCTTGGCGATGGTATAATTGTTGGTGCTCTGGTCCATCTGATGACAGGCGAAGGCGCAGCCTGTTTTGGCCTGCAGTTTCGAAACATCGGTCGCGGTTGCGCCGACGCCCATAGAAGGCGTGTTGTCGAGCAGGATGTAGAAATCCATGAAAGCGGCAGTTTGATATTCGGCCGTCGCGGAGCCCGAGATCGTGATCGAGTCCCGGCCGAGGATGCGCATGAAGGTGGTGGGCACCGTCGCGCTGAAGGAAACCTGCGAATTCAGCTTGTTGGCGGTCTTGGTGACATCGATGCCGAGGTCGACATGAACGTCGGTCAGCTCCCCGGACATCTGAGAGATGAAGATACTGCGGGCGTCGTCCTTGCCAAGCGAGATCGTGCCGTTGCCGCTCATGGTCATCGCGGCTGCGACTGCGCCGGATTTTTCGGCGATCGAACCGACGGCGGCGGCATCGGCAGCGGCGTAAAGCTGTGTCCTCAGGCTGAGCGCATGGGCGAGATCCACGGCCATGCCGGCCGCACCGAAGAGCGGCACCACCAGCAGTGCCGTCATGATGCCGAAATTGCCCGAGCGATCCGATATGAAACCGGACGGAAGGATCGCCATGCCATGTCCCCGATGTTGAACTCTTTGCGGTTCTACATTGAAAGTCTAAAATATGGGGAAATCGACATGGTATATGCGGATTTAATCAGAGAATGCCGGGCGGCGGCGGTGAGGCGACAACTGTCGGCGATTGGTCTTTGCAAGCCTGACCTAAAGGTCTATAAGCCGCCGCATATTGAGGCATCCTAAGGTAAGGATGTGAGAACGGGTGAGTGAGATGGCAGACAATTGGACCCCGAGCAGCTGGCGGCAAAAACCGATCCTGCAGGTTCCCGAATATCCCGACACAGCCGCTTTGGCGGCAACGGAGGCCACGCTCGCCAGCTATCCGCCGCTCGTCTTCGCGGGCGAGGCGCGCCGCCTGAAGAAGCATCTTGCCAACGTCGCCGAAGGCAACGGCTTCCTGCTGCAGGGCGGCGACTGCGCCGAGAGCTTTGCCGAACACGGCGCCGACAATATTCGCGACTTCTTCCGCGCCTTCCTGCAGATGGCGGTCGTGCTGACCTTCGGCGCTCAACTTCCAGTCGTCAAGGTCGGCCGCATCGCAGGCCAGTTCGCCAAGCCGCGTTCGTCGAATGTCGAGAAGCAGGGCGACGTGACGCTGCCCGCCTATCGCGGCGACATCATCAACGGCATCGAATTCACCGAGGAGTCGCGCATTCCGAATCCTGAACGCCAGGCCATGGCCTATCGCCAGTCGGCCGCGACGCTGAACCTTCTGCGCGCCTTCGCGATGGGCGGCTACGCCAATCTCGAAAACGTCCATCAGTGGATGCTCGGCTTCGTCAAGGATAGTCCGCAGGGCGAGCGCTACCGCAAGCTTGCCGACCGCATCAGCGAAACCATGGATTTCATGAAGGCGATCGGCATCACCTCGGAAAACCATCCGAGCCTGCGCGAGACCGATTTCTTCACCAGCCACGAAGCACTGCTGCTCGGCTACGAGGAGGCGCTGACCCGCGTCGATTCCACGTCGGGCGACTGGTATGCCACGTCAGGCCACATGATCTGGATCGGCGACCGCACGCGCCAGGCCGACCATGCGCATGTCGAATATTGCCGCGGCATCAAGAACCCGATCGGCCTGAAATGCGGCCCGTCGCTGCAGGCAGACGATCTGCTGCAGCTGATCGACATCCTGAATCCGGCCAATGAAGCCGGGCGCCTGACGCTGATCTGCCGCTTCGGCCATGAGAAAGTCGCCGACAACCTGCCGCGCCTCATCCGCGCCGTCGAGCGCGAGGGCCGTAAGGTCGTCTGGTCCTGCGATCCGATGCACGGCAACACGATTACGCTCAACAATTACAAGACCCGTCCCTTCGAGCGGATCCTGTCGGAAGTCGAAAGCTTCTTCCAGATCCACCGCGCCGAAGGCACGCATCCGGGTGGCATTCATGTCGAAATGACCGGCAAGGATGTGACGGAATGCACGGGCGGCGCTCGTGCGGTTTCTGCAGAAGACCTGCAGGACCGCTACCACACCCATTGCGATCCGCGCCTCAACTCCGACCAGGCGCTCGAACTCGCCTTCCTGCTTGCCGAGCGCATGAAGGGCGGCCGCGACGAAAAGCGCATGGTCGCGAACGGCTGAAACTACAGCGCCGCGCGTCTGAAAAGACGCGCAAGGGACGCTGTAGCACTTTGGATTGCTGCATAATTTTACCCTTAAATCGATACCGATTTAGGGAATTATGCGGTGGCCCCAAATGGATGAAGAAAAGCCCGGCGATGCCGGGCTTTTTTATGCTGCGAAGGTGGAATTGCAGTCAGATGCTGGCCTGGACGCTGTGCAGGTTGGCGTAGACGCCGTCTTGCGCCATGAGCTCATCATGGGTGCCCTGTTCGACGATGCCATCAGCCGTCAGGACCAGGATACGGTCGGCGTGGCGGACGGTCGACAGGCGGTGGGCGATGACCAGGGTGGTTCGGCCGTTCGCCAGGCTGAGCAGTGCCTGCTGTACCGCCCGTTCGCTCTCGTTGTCGAGCGCGCTGGTCGCTTCGTCGAAGATCAGGATCTCCGGATTCTTGAGGAAGGCCCGGGCGATGGTGATGCGCTGGCGCTGGCCGCCCGAGAGCTTGACGCCGCGTTGGCCGATATCGGTGCCATAGCCATGGGGCAGGGCAATGATGAAGTCGTGCGCATTGGCGGCGCGCGCGGCCGCTTCCAGCTCGGCATCGCTGGCGTCGGGCCGGCCGTAGCGCAGGTTTTCCGCCACTGTGCCGGCAAAGAGGTAGACATCCTGCTGTACCACCCCGACATGGCGCCGGAGCGAGGCCAACGTCACCTCGCGGATATCGGTGCCATCGATGCGGATCGCCCCTGCTTCGACATCGTAGAAACGCGGGATCAGCGCGCAAAGCGTGCTTTTGCCGACGCCCGACGGGCCGACCAGGGCGACGAACTCACCGGGCGCGATGGTGAGCGACAGCTGCTCGAGCACCCGCGGGCCATCGGCCTCGTAGCCGAAGGCGACATCGGAAAAACTGATCTCTCCCCTGGGCGCCGGCATCGGACGCGCGGCCGGTCGATCGGTGATATCGGGGGCAATCTCCAGGATCTCCATGGCCCTGATGAAGCCGGTGTAGCCCTCCTGCCAGAGGCGCACGAAATTGGCGAGCCGCTGCACCGGATCGACCAGCACAGCGACACAGAGCAGAAAGGTCAACATGTCGGGGACGGTCAGTTCCGCCGTCAGGATGCGCAGGCCACCGACGACGATAACAATTATCGTGATGAGCTGGGCGAAGGTTTCGGTACCGACCGAAAACCAGGCTTCGCTGCGGTAGCCCTCGGCGCGGCTTTTGAGGAAGCGTCGGTTCTGCTCGGCGAAACGTTCCTTCTCCAGCGCCTCGTTGGCAAAAGACTGGACGACGCGGATGCCGGCAAGAGCATCCTCAACGCGCTCGTTGACGGCGGCGATCTGCCGTTTGCTGGCTTCGAGCGCGCGGTTCATACGCCGGTTGAAATAGAGCGCATAGGCCACCGCCACCGGGGTGAGCAGCAGGATCAGGGCTGCCAAGGGCGGATCGATGAAGAACAGCACCAGCATGGCGCCGCCATATTTCAGCACGGCGATGGAAAGATCCTCGGGGCCGTGGTGAAAGAGCTCACCCAGCCACAGGCTGTCATTGGTGATGCGGCTCATCAGCTGGCCGGTGCGCTGGCGGTCATAGAAGCTGAACGAGAGCTTCTGGCAGTGCTCGAATAGTTCCTGCCGCACCGTGGCCTCGATGCGGGCGCCCATGACGTGGCCGCGGTAGTCGACGAAGAAGATGGCGACGATCTGGACGGCCAGAACGGCGAGCATGATGCCGCCCATGGCAAGGATTTGCCCGAAGGCCTGCGGCGCATCGGGTAGAGCCAGAAGCCGGCTCGTGACGACATTGGCGCAGAGCGGCAGGGCGACCGCCGTGCCAGCAACGAGGATAGCACAAAGCAGATCGGCCAGCAGCAGAGGCAGATGCGGGCGATAGTAGGAGAGGAATTTGTACATGCGCGACCAGCGCCGCCCACGGTCGGCGGAAATCGAATCGCGAAGGAAGTTTACGAAGGGGTTATGGCGTCGCGAGTTTTTCCTCGCACGGGAGAACCGAATGTTCATGAAGCTGAGTGTCCTTGTGGGGGATGTTTCCTTTCTGTTTGGACAGGTTCGCTCTCATGTCAGTCTCCTGAGGTTGATTGAACCCTCAGTATCGCCGACAACCGCCGCCGATTCAATGCAGCGAAGGGACGAGGTTGGCGGGTGTTGTCGACAGGCAACAGATTCCCGCTGCAATTTTCGACAAGGTACGGGCGATGGAAGGGGTCTTATTGCACCAGCACCGATTGCTGGCAGCGTACGTCAGTGACGCGCACGTCGGCTTCGCCGACCTTGATGCCGAGCAGCGTCAGGAGGTTGAAGAGCAGCTCGTCGAGCGGCTTGGTCAACCCCGTGAGTGTATCGGCGACGGCGCTCTGCACCACTGTTTTCGATAGGCCGATGCCGAGGCCGAGAATGCTGACCTGGATATCGGTCTCCTTCACCAGCGACGCCATGGCAGAGGTCAGCGTGTCCTTGGTCGAAACGTTCTTGATGGTCTTTGCCGCGATGTCGGCCGGCTGGAAGGTCAGCTTGGTCTTGCTGAGATTGGTCAGGTTGACATGGGCGAGTCCGGAGACGCTGAGCAGCGGCGCGTTCATCATCGTGGCGCGGCTGACACGCGGCGCGCTGCCGAAATTGACGAAGGCGTTGGGATCGACGTCGCCGAGCGACAGTTCCGCGACGCCGGGCACGACATCGACGCCGACGCTGGCGTTTCTGGCGCTGCCGCCGAGACAGGAGATGCTCGCAAGCTTGGCCTCGGCATGGGCGACTTCGAGATAAAGGGGCACGCGCACCTTCAGCCCGGCAAGCGAATTGGCGCCGAGCGCCGAAACATCGAGAGCCAGGCGCACCTGTGCGGTGCGGACGGTGGCGCCGGTGGCGCCGATCCCGTTCGAAGCGGCGTCCTTCGGCATCTCGCCGATCGCAAGCGTCAACTTGACCGTGGCAAGTCCAGGCACGGAGCCGTTGAGATTGGCTGCGACCTGCTTCTCCTGGTTTGCCGCAACGGCTGCCGCCGAAACAATATCCATCACGCTCGCCTCGGCCGAGAGGTGAGAACCGCTGCCGATGAGGCGCTCGCCGGCCGGGCCGAGGTTGAAGAGATCCTCGAGCCTGATCTTGACCTGCGAGGTGCCGAGCGCCTTTTCGATCGCGTCGAGCGCCTTGGTGACGGTGAGTGTCAGGCCGCCGGACTTGCCGAGCGTTTTCAGCAGGCGCGGATAGGAGATGTCGGTTGCCAGCAGCTCGTCATAGGTGCCGGCGGTGAGGTTGAGATCGGTCGCCAGCATATCGAGGAAGGGGAGCAGCTTGATATCGGCTGACGTGAGCGCCTCGTAATCGGCGACCTTCAGCGAGAGACTGGTGCCGAGCAGGCTGCCGAGCAGCGTGTTCAGCACGCCGCCATTGAGGCTTGCCAGCCGCGAGCCGATCGAGAAGGCAGCGAGTTTGGAGGCCGAGGCGGTGCCGACCGCCCTGAGGTTGGGAGCGGCGGCGAAGGCGGTGGCGAAGATCAGCTCCGCCTTCTGAGTGATGCCGACCTTGACGGCGTCATAGGGCTGGATGCCGGCGGCAAAACGGCTGCCGAGCGGCACCGAGGCATCGGCGAGATAGGTGCCGGGAGTGAATTCGGCGACGGCGTCGAATTGCTTGAGATCAGCCGTTGCCGGCAGCGAGCCCGTCTTCGTCGCATAACCCGTGTTGGTGCGGACGGCGATGTTGACGCCGTTCTGATCGAAATTGGCGACGAGGTTGTCGGCGGCGTGGCTGATGTCGGCGGCGGCGACGATGGCGCCGATATCGCTCAGCTGCTGCAGGCGGCGCTGCTGCAGCGTCATCATGCCGTAATCGACGCCCAGGCCGAGCGAATAGAGGATGAGCGGGGCTGAGATCGCTGCCATGATGGCGATATTGCCTGATGCATCGGTGGCGAAGCGGCTCAGGCGGGCCCCGAACATCGGCATCTCACAGGCCTCCCATCCGGATGGTCGCGAAGCGCCGGATCATGTGGTCGGGCAGGGGAAAGGTGTAGAGGTTCCAGATCGGCAGGTTGACGGTGTCATATTCCGCCGTCACGGTGAACTGGTTGGCATTGCCGGGGTCGGTGGTAACGGTGACATGCAACTTGCTCTTTTCGAGCAGCGGATGGTCGATGGTCGACTGGCTGATGAAATCATCGACCAGCTGCGATCGCTCGTGGCTGGTCATGCCGGCAACGGCGGTGCGCGCGGCATCGGCGGTCAACTGCTGCACTGCATGGGATGCGCTCAGATAGATGCCGTAGGCGATCATCGTCAGTACCACCAGAAGGAAGAGCGGCGCGACAATGGCGAATTCGATTGCTGCGGCGCCACGTTCGTTCGAAGGGAAACGTTGGAAAATTCTCATTTTTCACCTCGCAGGCTGACCGTGCAGAGTATCGATCAACGGTTGTAACTCTAGAGCCGTGGAGGTTAATTTTGGATTATATAATAAACGTTTTGGATGTATTAGATCATTATGAAGTTCCTTTGTTTTGTTAGGAAAATAGCATTTTATTGAGGAATTTTCCTTATGTTGCAACCTATGGTGTGTTTCCGTGTTGGCTCGGGAGGTGCGCGCATAAGGAAATGCTACTTCCTGCTCCGTGCCGAAGTGTTGGCGTGATTGGCACAGGGCCGGCGGCCTTCAAGATTCCTGATGGTTCGTTCAGGGAAATGGATTTGACGCCGGAGCAGATCGGCGGCAACGTTCCCTTGGAAACAGCGGGGCGACGATGACCGAACAGCATACAGGCGGCTGCCTTTGCGGCGCCGTGCGATTTTCAAGTACGGCAAAGCCCGGACCTGTCGTCGGCTGCCATTGCTCGCAATGCCGCCGGCAGACGGGACTTTATTATGCCGCGGTCAATGTGGCGCGCGCGGCTCTGTCGGTAGAAGGCACTGAGGCGGTTCGCTGGTACCGGTCGAGCGAGGAGGCGCAGCGCGGCTTCTGCTCGAATTGCGGCTCCGCGCTGTTCTGGCAGGCGGACGGATCGGCGGAGATTTCGGTCATGGCGGGCGCCTTCGACACGCCGAGCGGCCTTGCCTTCGGCCATCATATCTACTGCGCCGACAAGGGCGATTTCTACGAGATATCGGACGGCTTGCCGCAATATGCGGTGAATCCGGCCTAAAGGGCGTCGCATCGGATTCATGCGACGCCCTTTAGGTCTTCATTTGATACATGTCGTTATCACCACCGCTGCACACTTTTGGGCGACATGCATTAACCCTTGGCGGCGAGCGCGGCACTGAGGCGGGCCACGTCCTCGCGTAGCCCCGTCAGCTCGGTCAGTACATGCATGTCGATCTTCTGATGCAGGGAGAGCACTTCGAGCTCGGCCTTGAGATTGACCTCATAATCCTTGGCGGCCTCGAAGCGGTCGCGCTCAGCCTGACGGTTCTGCGACATCATGATGATCGGCGCCTGGATGGCGGCGAGCATCGACAGGATCAGGTTCAGGAAGACGAAGGGATAGGGGTCGAAGGCGCCGCTCACCAGAATGATGGTGTTGATGACAGTCCAGGCGACGAGGAAGACAAAAAAGGCGATGATGAAGGACCAAGAGCCGCCGATGCGGGCGATGCTGTCGGCGATGCGCTCGCCGAAGGAGGCGTCGGCTGAGAAGGCGGCGTTGACGTCGGTCGAGATGACCTTGCGTTCGTGCGCTTTCGCCAGCACGCGCTTTTCGACGTCGCCGAGTTCGTCGGCCGGCTTGTCGAAATGATGGTGCACGAAGTCCGAAAGATTAGACATTGCCTGTTTCCGATGCCGGTTGTCGATACGGTCGCTTTCGGCGCCAGTATTCCGCTCCGCTAACAAATTGCAATGCGTATCGATGCCGCGCTGCGCCATGCGCGATCCGTTCATAAAAATTTCGTCGTCGCGAAGTGTCGCTTTCGACGCGAACGTGTTGCGGTCGCGAAAGGCGCAGGCTAAATAAATGACATGACACAGGAAAACGCTCTTTCTGATATCTTCCGCATCGCCATCGGCCAGCTCAACCCGACGGTCGGTGATGTCGCAGCCAATCTCGCGAAAGCGCGCGAGGCCCGCGCCGATGCGAGCCGGGAGGGCGCGCATCTGCTCGTCCTGACCGAGCTTTTCATCTCCGGCTATCCGCCGGAGGACCTAGTGCTGAAGCCCGCCTTTATCCGTGCCTGCTGGAAGGCGGTCGAGAGCCTGGCTGCCGACACTGCCGATGGCGGGCCCGGCGTCATCATCGGTTTTCCCCGGCAGGACGAGACCGGGCGCTACAATTCCGTCGCCGTGCTCGACGGCGGCAAGGTGATTGCGGTGCGCGACAAGATCGACCTGCCGAATTACGGTGAGTTCGACGAGAAGCGGGTCTTCGACCAGGGCGCCATGCCGGGGCCGGTGAATTTCCGCGGCGTGCGCATCGGCATTCCGATCTGCGAGGATATCTGGGGCGATCTCGGCGTCTGCGAGACGCTGGCCGAAAGCGGGGCTGAAATCCTGCTGTCGCCGAACGGTTCGCCCTATTATCGCGGCAAGGTCGATATCCGCCATCAGGTGGTGCTGAAGCAGGTGATCGAGACCGGGCTGCCGCTGATCTATGCCGCCCAGCTCGGTGGCCAGGATGAACTCGTCTTCGACGGCGCGAGCTTCGCCTTCAATGCCGACAAGTCGCTTGCGTTCCAGATGAGCCAGTTCGAAACCGCGCTGGCGGTGACGACATGGAAGCGCGGCGACAGCGGCTGGCACTGTGCCGAGGGACCGATGGCGCATATTCCAGAGCGCGAGGAAGCCGATTACCGCGCCTGCCTGCTGGGCTTTCGCGACTACGTCAACAAGAACGGCTTCAAGACCGTCGTGCTCGGCCTTTCCGGCGGCATCGACTCGGCGATCTGCGCGGCGATCGCCGTCGACGCACTGGGCGAAGAGCGGGTGCGCACCGTCATGCTGCCTTACCGCTACACCTCCGAGGATTCGCTGAAGGACGCGGCCGATTGCGCCAAGGCGCTCGGTTGTCGTTACGACATCGTGCCGATCGAACAGCCGGTGACGGGTTTCAGCAGCGCGCTCGCCAGCCTTTTCGAAGGCACGGATAGCGGCATTACCGAAGAGAACCTGCAGAGCCGGGCGCGCGGCGTCATCCTGATGGCGATTTCCAACAAGTTCGGCTCGATGGTGGTGACGACGGGCAACAAGTCGGAAATGTCGGTCGGCTACGCCACGCTCTACGGTGATATGAACGGCGGCTTCAACCCGATCAAGGATCTCTATAAGATGCAGGTCTATGCGCTTTCCCGCTGGCGCAACGAAAACGTACCGCCGGGTGCGCTAGGGCCGTCGGGCGAGGTGATCCCGCAGAATATCATCGACAAGGCGCCTTCGGCCGAGCTTCGTCCCGACCAGAAGGACCAGGATTCGCTGCCGCCCTATCCCGTTCTCGACGATATTCTCGAGTGCCTGGTGGAGAAGGAAATGGCGGTCGAGGAGATCGTCGCGCGCGGCCACGATGTTGCGACCGTCCACCGGGTCGAGCATCTGCTCTATCTCGCCGAATACAAGCGGCGGCAATCGGCGCCGGGGGTAAAGATCACCAAGAAGAATTTCGGTCGCGACCGGCGCTATCCCATCACCAATCGGTTCCGGGACCGCTGAGACCATAGAAATATCGGGAGGAAACATGCGCAGCTCGGTCGAGATCTACAACGTCAGGACGGGCAGGGCCCGCGAGGTCTGGCAGACGGAGAAACTGGTCGAGGCGCCAAATTTCTCGCCCGATGGTTCCTACCTGCTCTTGAACGGCGACGGGTTGCTCTACCGGTTGCCGCTCGATGGCGGCGAGATGGTCAGGGTCGATACCGGCTTTGCCGTCAACTGCAACAATGATCACGGCATTTCGCCCGACGGGACGAAGATTGTCATCTCCGACAAGACCGAATTCGGCAAGTCGGCGATCTATACCTTGCCGATCGAAGGCGGCACGCCGCGGCTTATCACTCAGAACCTGCCGTCCTACTGGCATGGCTGGTCGCCGGATGGGCGCCAGCTTGCCTATTGCGGCATCCGCGACGACGTCTTCGATATCTACACCATCTCCGTCGACGGCGGTGCCGAGACGCGGCTGACGCATGGCGAAGGCCGCAATGACGGGCCGGATTATTCCGCCGACGGGCAATGGATCTATTTCAATTCCAGCCGCACCGGGCTGATGCAGATCTGGCGCATCCACCCCGACGGCACCGGGCTCGAGCAGGTGACCTCCGACAATCAGGGCAACTGGTTCGCTCATCCGTCGCCTTCGAATGACAAGGTGTTGATCCTCTCCTACGACCCCTCGGTTTTCGACCATCCGCGCGATCTCGACGTGCGGCTGCGGCTGATGGACATGGACGGCGGCAATCTGAAGACGCTGTTCGAGCTCTTCGGGGGGCAGGGCACAATCAACGTGCCCTGCTGGTCTCCTGATGGCGAAGAATTCGCCTATGTCCGCTATTTTCCGGCTGACTAGGTCCGGCGCCGCTCCTGGGCGGATTTTGCCAGATCCTCCAGCACCGCGACCGACATATCCCAGTCGATGCAGCCATCGGTGATGGACTGGCCATAGACCAGCGGCTTGCCGGGAACGAGGTCCTGGCGGCCGGCGACGAGGTTGCTTTCGATCATCATGCCCTTGATGTCGCTGTTGCCGGCGGCAATCTGCGCGGCGACGTTCCTGACGACGAGCGGCTGGTTCATCGGATCCTTGCCGCTATTGGCATGGCTGGCATCGATGAGGATGCGCGGGGCGACGCTGAGCCTGACGGCTTCGCCGGTGACCGCTTCGACATCGGCCACTTCATAGTTCGGCCGCTTGCCGCCGCGTAAGATCATGTGGCAGTCGTCATTGCCAGTCGTCGAGGCAATTGCTGCCTGGCCGTCCTTGGTCACCGCCGGGAAGTGATGCGGCTGCGAGGCTGCGAGGATGGCATCCAGCGCGACGCGAACGCCGCCATCGGTGCCGTTCTTGAAGCCGATCGGGCAGGAAAGGCCGGAGGCAAGCTGACGATGGACCTGGCTTTCGGTCGTGCGCGCGCCGATCGCACCCCAACTGACGAGATCGGCAATATATTGCGGCGTGATCGTGTCGAGGAATTCGACGCCGGCCGGAAGACCCATCGCATTGATATCGAGCAGCAGGCGTCTCGCAATCCTCAACCCTTCCTCGATCCGGTAGCTGCCGTCGAGATGCGGGTCGTTCATCAGGCCCTTCCAGCCGACGGTCGTGCGAGGCTTTTCGAAATAGACGCGCATGACAATCTCGAGATCGTCGGCGAAGCGGCGTCGCTGTTCCTCCAGCCGTGCGGCATATTCCCGAGCCGCAACGGGGTCATGGATGGAGCAGGGGCCGATGACGACGATCAGGCGATCGTCTTCGCCCTGGAGGATCTTATGGATCGCATCACGGTTGCTGGTCACGGTGTCCGTGACAGTAGCATTGCGGTGAATTTCCGCGATGATATCGGCAGGTTTGGTGAGTGGGGTGATCTCGACGATACGCAGATCATCAATGGTATCAGACACGGTATGGCTCCTGTTTGGTCATACCGTGCGGAACAAAAAAGCCGCCAGGTAGACTAGCGGCTGTTCGGGTTGTCGTCGCGTCGAATTCAGTTACGCATGGACCCGCATCCGCTGAGAGCAGCGGTACCAATAAAATCCCAAGGCGTTGATTGATGTGATCGACATGGGGCGTATGTAGCGCCACGCCTGCGTGATGTCACGTAGAATTTTCTGTCTGAAAATCCAGCGCTCCGGGGGACGGCAACGGCTTCTACGGAGGGATACCCCGGCGAGGCAAGAAGCGCGTCGCGCTCGATCTCGTGCATGCGACGCGCTCTAAGCTTTGTTTAAACCTGTCGCTCTAAAGATGCTCTCGGGCGACGGTCATTCGCACTGTTCTAGAAAACGCAGTTCCTGAGATCACAGGGCGTCGACGTTCACGCCGACGGTGATGGCGCCGATCGGCGTTCCCGCGTCGTCTGATATCGTGACGCTTGCCTGCGACTGGAGCGTCTGGGTCGATTCATCCTTTTCGATCTCATCGACGAAGACGGCGTCCTTGCCGGCTCCGAAGGACTTCTGGAACTTGCCCTCATCGCCCTGCCAGTAATCGGATGTGGTGTCGCTTTGACCGACATTCAGCCCCTTTGCGTCCATGACGAAGATCTCGGTGATCTTGCCGCCAGAAGCTTCCTTCTTGCCCTGAAGGAATTTCGACAGCGCATTGTTGAGCACGCCGTCGATCATGGCGTGGTCGGAGCCATCGACTTCGGCACGCCACTTCTTGTCGAGGGCGTCGATATCGGCAGCGCTGAGATTGGCGTTGGCAGCATTCTGCGCCTTGACGGCCTCGATGATGGCAGGGTCGTTCAGCCAGGGCTTTACGTCGCTCGTCACGTAGTCGGAGATCGGGGCAAGCTTGGCATCCTGTGCCAGGGATACGCCCATCGGCATGGCAAATGCGGTGCAGGCCAAAAGAAATGCGGGCACGAGTTTCGTCATAACTGTTTCCTTCCTGATTATAGGTTGTTGAGAACTAAGGCTTATCGGGCGAAGACGACGTCAGAACTCCTCCCATGCCCCGGGAGCAGCGGCAACGGCGGCATTTCCTGCATGCCGCTGCACGGAGGCTCTCGGCTCGGGACGAGATTGGCGGGTGGGTTGAACGGCTTTGGGCTGGCTTGCCGCAGACGCGCCGACGATGAACCTGCCGGCCGAGTCCTGCAGCAGGCGTCCTTGCGACAGCAGTTCGTGGCAGGCCGCGTTGGTTTCCTCGACCATTGCCGCGTTCTGCTGTGTCGTCTGATCCATCTGGTTGATCGCGCTGTTGATTTCCTGCAGGCCCGTCGCCTGTTCGCGATAGGATTGGACGATGGAAGCGATGCTGTCGCTGATGCGGTTGATCTGCTCCTCGATCTTCAGGAGGGCATCGCCGGTCTGGTTCACCAGCCCGACGCCCGCAGCAACTTCGTCGCCGGACACATTGATCAGGTTCTTGATTTCCTTGGCTGCATTTGCAGACCGCTGGGCGAGCTCACGCACTTCCTGCGCAACAACCGCAAAACCCTTGCCGGCTTCGCCTGCACGCGCCGCCTCGACGCCGGCGTTCAGCGCCAGCAGGTTCGTCTGGAAGGCGATTTCGTCGATGACGCCGATAATGCGGCCGATCTGGCTCGACGAGGTTTGAATCCGGTCCATCGCCCCGATCGCATCACGCACCACCGTCGCCGAGACATGGGCGCTCCGCTTTGTCTCCTCGACCAACTGCCCGGCATTTTCAGCCCGTTGCGACGATGTTCTGACCGTCGTGGTCACCTCATCCAGTGCGGCGGCGGTCTGTTCCAATGCTGCTGCCTGTTGCTCGGTCCGCCTGGCGAGTTGATCTGCGGAGGTCGCCAGCTCGCTCGAGCCGGTTTCAACCGCCACGGAAGCGGTCTTGATCTCTGTCAGAGCGGCCGCGACCGCATCGACCATGTTGTTGAAATCCTGCCGCAATTTGTCGAATTCGGGACCGACATCGGCCAGGTGTATCGAGAAGTCGCCGGCGGCGAGCCCTTCCAATGCATTCGCGAGAGCGTTCATGACCAGTCGTTGCGTGTTGCTGGCCTCTTCGGTCAACAATGCGTTGCGCGCCCGTTCGGCGTCGAGCGAAGCACTCTGCTCGGCAGCGGCCTGCTCTCTCTCGACTTTCGCAATCGCCTCGTGACGGAAAACTTCCAGTGCACGCGCCAGAAATCCGATCTCGTCGCCATTTTCCCTGTAGGTGACGGGAGAGACCAGATCGCCTTTCTGCAACGCACTAATTCGTTCGCTGATCACCCTGATGGGCCGGCCGACCAGGCTGCGCATGGCGAGAAGGAAGGCAACGACGGCCATGGCGGTGATCGCGGACTGCGTGAGCAGCGAAATGAGAACTTTCTGCCTGACTTCGGAAGCGATTTTTTCGACAGACCAGTTCGTGACGATGTAGCCGGTGGCCTTGCCTGCCTTATCCAGCGGAAGCGGCGCGATGATCGTGACCACGCCGGCGGAGGTTCCGCTATCATCGACAGTCGTCTTTTCCGGTTTCGCGCTGAGACGCTTCGCCAGATCGGCGGGTGCAGGCAAACCGTTGATGCCGTCGCGTGTCCACGTATCGACGGAGGCCGGTTCCGCGTTGAATGCGGCAAACTGTACAAGATCGAGCGAGGGGTCGTCGCGGTAGAGCGAATAAGCCTCGCGAACGGCGTTCGCCTTCCCCCATTTCACGCCGCCGGCGGCCAGAGATGCAAACTGCTCCGCATCCTTGGACCAGTTCGCCTTGGCGCCATCGATCAACGCCCGGGTTTCGTACATCCAGGTATAGGTGGCGAAAGCGGAAATGCCGCAGAGGTTTACGGCAACGATAATCGCCGCCAGCTTGGCTGTCAGAGGCATCGTTTTCAAAAATTGGAACATTCCGCGGCGGCCTAGAATTGCGGCTCAGTCGGACATGTTCCCGACTGGCGTATCAATACGGGCATCGACGCTGACGGTCGCATCACGAGCGCTCATGCCCATGTCCAGATAGCAACCCAAAACGCGCAAACGCAGTGTGTATTTGATGTGTGAATAAATCATAAAGTAGAAAGGAATGCTGAGCACACGCGTGCCATTCGCGCCTGCTGCCGCCGGCGCGGAGCCTTGCGAACCGGTGGGTGCAGGAATGCTTCCGTGGCGTCAGGGAGATCAGCTATTTTCAGCCACGGCCTCTTCGGGTTCGGCGTGCCGGCGCTTGCGGCCGCGCGCCGTCAGTTCAGCGCCGGCATCTTGGGGCAGGCGCAGGAAGGTGATGCAGGCCAGCGCCGAAATCGCCGAGACGCTGAAGAAGGCGATGTGGAAATCCGAGACCAGCAGCCTGCCGTCGTGGAAGCTGCTGGAAATTTCGAGGATGCCGCCGGCGATCGCCACACCCATCGCCATGGAGATACGCTGGGCAACGGCATTGATTGCGGTTGCCTGGCTGCTGTCGGCATCATCGACGTCGCCGAAGGCCATGGCGTTGACGCCCGAGAAAGCCATGGAGCGGAACAGGCCGCCGATCAGCAGGCAGGCCATGATCAGGAACAGTGGCGTTTCGGCGGTGAAAAGGCCGTTGATGCCGAGGAAGATCGCCGCCAGCAAGGTGGTGAGGGAGATCACTGTGCGGAAGCCGAAGGCGTTGAAGGTGCGCGAGGCGGCGAATTTCGAACCCATGGAGCCGAGCGCGCTGACGAAGGTGACCGAGCCCGATTGCAGCGGTGTCAGGCCGAAGCCGAGCTGGAGCATCAGCGGCATCAGGAAAGGCAGGGCGCCAAGTCCCATGCGGAAATTCGAGGCGCCGAGGATCGCCGCCCGAAACATCGGGTAACGAAACATCTTCGGATCGAGAAGCGGATAAGGCACGCGGCGGGCATGCAGGAGGTAGAGGAGGCCGGCAAGGATGCCGATCGCAACCGTGACATAACCGTAGATAACGGGCACGGCCGGCAGGCTGATCACCGACAGGCCGAAGACGAAGCCGGAGAAGCCTAGGCCGCAAAGGAAGAAGCCGGGGAAGTCCATCGGCCGCAGAGTGCGCGGCTCGACCGCCGGCAGGAAACGGGTGACGAGGATGATGCCGAGCACGCCGATCGGGACGTTGATCCAGAAGATCCAGTGCCAGGTGAGGTAGGTTGTGAGGAAGCCGCCGATCGGCGGACCCATGATCGGACCGATCAACGCTGGAATGGTGAGCCAGGCCATGGCATCGACGAGTTCGTGACGCGGCGTTCCCCGGACCAGCAGCAGGCGGCTGACCGGCGTCATCATCGAGCCGCCGGCGCCCTGGATCAGGCGTGAGATCACGAAGGCCGTGATCGAATTGGAAAAGGCGCAGGCGATCGAGCCGATCATGAAAACGAAGATCGCCATGCGGAAGATGTTGCGCGCGCCGAAACGATCGGACATCCAGCCGCTGATCGGGATGAAGATCGCCAGCGCCACGAGATAGCTGGTAACGGCGAGCTTCAGCGCGATCGGCGAGGTGCCGATATCGGCTGCGATCGCCGGTAGGCTGGTGGCGATCACGGTCGAATCCATCTGTTCCATGAACAGGGCGACCGCAAGGATCATGGGCGTGAGGCGGGGCACGGGCAACCAAAGTGCAAAGAGAAAAAGTGCGGCGCCATGGGCGTCGGTCAGGATGGGTTTGTTTCTAAGGCAGCGATGCGCCTCTGTCCATGAAGTCGATGTCGCATGCAACGTGTCGGCGGTATGAGGGCCGGCTTGCCGCCGCCGCGCTTTCCTGAAATAGATGCGCCGTCAGGTGCCCGCCGTCCAGGCGGGAGAATCGGGAATCCGGTGCAAAGCCGGAACGTGCCCAACGCTGTAAGGCCGACGCTTGCCGCTTCATCACGCCACTGGCTTCTCGCCGGGAAGGCTGCGGCAGGCGGATGACGCCGAGTCAGAAGACCGGCCTGGCTAGATAGACCGATCCGCGCGGACGGCGGGGCGGTTGCGTTGTTGGGGATTTGACGATGCGACCCTTTGATGAGGATGCCCTTTCGGCGGCGTCCGGTTTTTCCTTGGCCGAACGCGAGGCCGTCTATCATGCGATCATGACGCGGCGCGACGTTCGCAGCGAGTTCCTGCCCGATCCCTTGCCGGATGACCTTGTGCAGCGGCTGCTGACGGCTGCCCATCATGCACCCTCCGTCGGCTTTATGCAGCCGTGGAATTTCATTCTGGTGAAAAGCGCAACCGTGCGGGCGCGCGTCCGGGATGCTTTTGCGAGGGCCAACGAGGAGGCGGCGCTGATGTTCGAAGGTGAACGACGGCAGGCCTACCGCTCGCTCAAGCTCGAAGGCATTGTCGAGGCGCCGCTCGGCATATGCGTGACCTGCGATCCTACCCGCAGCGGCAGCGTCGTGCTGGGGCGCACGCACAATCCCAGGATGGATAGCTATTCCACAGTTTGCGCCATCCAGAATCTCTGGCTTGCGGCGCGGGCGGAAGGGGTCGGGATCGGCTGGGTCAGCATCTTTCATGAAGGCGAGCTGAAGAGCATTCTCGGCATACCCCAGCATATCGAGGTGGTCGCCTGGCTCTGTGCCGGTTTCGTCGACCGGCTCTATGACGAGCCGGAACTGTCCGTCAAAGGCTGGCGGCAGCGGCTGCCGCTCGAGGAACTCGTCTTCCATGATGGATGGGGACTGAACACCTAGAGGTCGTCTTCTTCGGCACCGACAAAGGCGAGGTCACGATTCGCGACATCAAGATGCAACAGAACTTCGCTCGCAGCATGTCGCTCGCAGACGCGATGAACCCCGACAATCTGCTCTGCTACGAAATGAACGGAGCGACCCTGCCTGCCCCCAACGGTTTCCCGCTGCGGCTGATAACTCTGGGCTGGTACGGGATTGCCAACGTCAAGTGGCTGAAGGGCATCGAGGTTCGCGACACCCGCTTCATGAGCCTGCTGATGGGCCGCGACTATGTCACCATCCGGGAGGAAGAGCACAAAGGCGAGACTGTGCGGGCCGAGACCTCGGTCGGCCGGGCCTTGCTGAAATCCGCGCCCGCCAAGGTCACGCGCAACGACTCGGGTCACCGGGTCGTCGGCGCAGCCTGGGGTGCACCGATCGACCGGGTCGAACTGAAAATTGATCAAGGGCCCTGGATGCCGGCAGTCATCGATCACAGCGAGGAGGCCGAATACGCCTGGAAGATTTGGTCACTGGATTGGCCAAATCCCTCGCCTGGAGAACACACGGTGACCTCGCGCGCGATCAGTACCGCAGGGCAAATTCAACCGGCGATGGACGATCCCTTGATCGCCAAAAAGCACACATACTGGGAAAGCAATGGCCAGGTGACGCGCCGCATCCGCATCGTTTGAGAAACGTTGCTGCCTCGCACGTCGGCTGCTGAGTGAACGGAACGTTCCACCGAGAACCCTTCGCTTAGGATTGCGACATTTCGGGAGAAAGGCGCTAGCGGCCCTTCCGCTAGTCTGCCCCGTCTTTTTTTGCCCGCTCGATGAATTTCCCGGCGACTGCTTTGCCAAGTGCGGCACCGGCCCGGTTGTCCATTTCATAGTGGATGCCGGCCCAGATGCGGGAATCGCCCGCTTCCTTGCCGACCGTTCGGATGAACTCCGCCTGGTCGGGGAACAGATAGGCAAGCACCTCGCATCGGGCAGTCGACAACGTGGAGTGATTCGACGGATAACTGGGATGGGCCGGCACTGCGAACAGGGGAGTGATGCTCGGGTCAAGCATGTTGGGCCGCAGGTACCAATAAGCGTATTTCCCGTCGTTGCTTGCAATGTAGGCGTCGTAGTAGACCGTTGCGAGCATCGCGTAAGCCCGTGCGGCGCGCGGCGGGTTCGAATCCGTCTTGTCCTCGAACATCCACTTGCTGGCATAGTCATACCAGTCTGTGAACAGGCCGGATGGACTTTGCCAGTAGAACGCCTTGTAGCTGTTGGGGAATTTTCGCTCAAACTGGCGGACTGCATCCGTCTCGGCCTTCACGGCCGCAGACTTGCAGTCGGGCGGAGTCGGTGGCCTGAATTCATCGGCTGTCTCGAGCAGGATCGGCTTCCAGTTTGGCATGGTTGCATTGGCGGGTTTGTCTCCGACCCACATGCACGGCCCGGTCGGCACGGTGCCGGTCCAGACGGCATCGGAGCCGTCGGCCTTTGCCCGCGCAATCACTTGCTCTGCCACGCGTCGCCCCAGTTCCAGGCCGGCGGATGAATCGCTTGGGAACTGGACACCGGCAAGGACACGCGACTGTGCGGCTTCTTCGGCCATCGCCTGGAACGACGACGCCTCGTCGGGAAAGAAATAGGCAAGAACGGTCGCGGCGGCGGCGGCGGCGGCCGCGTGTTCGGATGGATAAGCGGGACTCCGAGGCGTAGGCAGCGCAGTCGGCAGTGTCGTATCCACCTCGCTCGGGCGGGGGCGATTGTAGAAGTATTTCGACTCCCAAGCCGCGATGGTGGCGTCGTAGACCGCCATCGTCAAATAGGTGTAGACGCGATGCGCGTTGGGGATCGTCTGGTTTGCGAGAAGACGGTTGTTGACCAGGTCGATCCATCGATAGCCGGGCGAACCGGCGTCCCAGAATGTGATCTTGGCGGCGACCTGCGCATCGTTCTTTGCGACAAGTTCGCGAACCTGCTCCAACTCGGTTGCGGAAGTATCCGGTGGGGGCGGGACTCGGAAGTCTTTGCCCGACGTGATTACCCACGTCTTCCACATTCCAGCGTTTGGCTCTATCTGATCCGATTGGGCGAAAGCGAAGTTCCCTGACAAAAGGATTAGCGCGCAGGCCCTGCTAAAGCCGCTAAGCATTTTCGACCCCCATAGTTGATCCCCGGCCCAAAGACGGAAGGTTTTCTGTTTTGACGGCCGTCCCATTTTCTATTTTAGCCCGCTCTAATTATACCGCGAAGCGCTGCCAAGTGAAAGGATCAATGAGAGCAGGATCAAGGAGGCCGCTCTAGCCAAGATCGATCCGTATAATGGACAATCGCCTGGCCGGTTCAGGGCTGGCGACAAGCTATTGGCGTTTTTAGACAAACTCTGATCCCTGCCGGAGCTAGGGACATCGCGGTGAGGGCCGCGACGTCCATGCCGACCCCACCAATTATCGAGGAACTTTCAGTAGGCAGGAAAGCGCCAATTGCAGTCATCGGCCTCAGGTCGATGACTGTCTTAGAGGATAGCTTTTCCGTTTATGCAGGTAACGACATTGCCGCCAACCCAAATATCTTCAGATTCGAGCTGGACATGTACCCGCCCTGACCTGCCCAAGACCGTCCCTTGCGCAGCGATGTATGAAGGCGGCGCGAGATTTGCGGAAATGAGCCATTTTGCCAAACCCGCATTTAGGCTACCAGTGACTGGGTCTTCGTAACCAGCGGCGGTGAAGGCGCGGACCTCGAAATCCACACCATCGACGTCCCCCAAACATGGTGCAATCAGGCCTACCCTTAGTCCGGAAATACTCTGGTAGTTCGGACGGACACGTAGGACATCGTCTCTGCTTTTCAGGAGCAAGGCCATCCAACCGGGACCGTTGTCTACCCAACTCGCATCGACTATCATCTCAGGTGACAGACTTAGACCGCTCATAACTCGTTTCATTAGATCGTTATCGATATGTCCAGTCTTGATCAAATCTGGAGCCAGAAATGAGAGGATATCGCCGTCTCTTCTGATCCGGATCAAACCCGCCTGACATTCCTGGATGACAACTGGCTGCTTTGGCTTTCCGCCCAAGGTCAGCCATGCGTGGCAGCTACCCAAAGTCGGGTGTCCGGCAAAGGGTAGCTCCTGATGCGGCGTGAAAATTCTGACGCGATAATCAGCATCCGGGACCGTCGGCTTTAGGAGGAAGGTCGTCTCGCTTAGATTGGTCCAGTTGGCAAACTTGGCCATCGTTGATGTATCAAGATCGTCCGCATCCACTACCACCGCAAGTGGATTTCCACCCATTCGCTCCGAGGAAAAAACATCAACCTGTTGAAACGATAGCTCTTTAAGATTGCTGTTCATAGCATCTCCTACTGTTCGAATAGCGTGCGCCAATGTCTATACACAAGGGGGCTGCAGAATGCCTTTCGGAGTAACGGATGCAGACAAAGATTTCCGCTTCGGGCATACCCGGTCTTCCAAAGCGTTCAAATTATGCCGAGCTTTTAATCCTTGATTACCGGAAATCTCGGGCTTTAGGGAATGGGCTCGGCATAGTTTCGGACTCGGGATAAATTCCTGACCTTCATATCGATACGCTGAAGGCGAAATCCCGGAATTTCCAATAGATATTCGGCTATCGGTGGCTCACTCGGAGGATAACGGCCCAATGAACATGATCGACTTGAAGGAACGGATCATCGTGATCACAGGCGGTGCGCGCGGCATCGGCTACGCTATCGCAGAGCGCGTCATCCAGTCCGGTGGCAAGGTGGCCATCTGGGACCTGAACGAAAACATGGCGAAGGACAGCGCTTCCGCTCTCGGATCTGGCACGGTCGCTTTCGGCGTCAACGTCGCAGATCCCGTATCAGTGAAAAATGCGGCGGCGGCGACCGAGGAGATTTTTGGCCGTATCGACGGCCTCGTCAATTCCGCCGGGATTACCGGTCCGGTCAAGCCCACGATCGAATACGATTTCGGTGAATGGAAAGACGTCGTCGATGTCTGCCTCACGGGAACCTTCAATTGTTGCCGGCACGTCGTTCCGGTCATGTTAAAGCGCGACTACGGGCGGATTGTGAACATCTCTTCGGTTGCGGGCAAGGAAGGAAATCCGAACATCGCCGCCTACAGCGCAGCGAAAGCTGGTGTGCTGGGCTTCACCAAGTCTCTTGGCAAGGAACTCGCAAAGACAGGAATCGCCGTGAACGCGGTAACGCCAACCACAGCAAAGACACCTATATTGGACGGGCTGACATCCGAGTTTATCGAATATATGCGCGTCCGCATTCCGCGCGACCGTTTTGTTGAACTTCACGAGATCGCTTCGATGGTCGTCTGGCTGCTCTCCGAGGAGAACTCCTTCACGACCGCATCGACGTTCGACCTGAGCGGCGGTCGTACGACCTACTGACCATGCTCAAGCGACCCGCATTCACATCCCGCCGCACGTTCACGTGACATCGCCGTCATCTCATGCGGCCTGGCACAACGCCGCTATTGCTCCGCCACCGCAGTTCCAGCTGTTCAATCACTGCTGCTGTTGTGGCTGCGGGCCTGGCGTTGCCGGATTGGCGAGGTCGATCGAGCCCTGATCGCCGGCCAGAAACTGCGGGCCGACCTGACGGACGCGGTTCTGTGTGGGATCGTAGGGGCGCTCGGGAACGGACGGTTGCGGCGCGGCGGCATCCTTCGCCTTGGTGCGGATGGTGGTGATCGAGCCCTGCTGCGGCGGTTCGCTCACCGCCTGCTTGCCGCGCATCTCCTCATAATAGGCTGTGAGATTGCAGGCGCAGGAGGACTTTTCCCCGGGCGTGCGGTTCTTGTAGGCAAAGGCATTTTTCATGGCGCTGTAGGGCGTGCCCGTTGCGACCGAGATCATATTCGAGGCTTCGGTGCTCGTCACGTCACGATAGAACAGTTCAGTCTCGATGCCCGGGCACATCTTGGCGCAGGTCTGAGCATCGCGGCCGAAATCGACCGACGTGGCGTTCGAGCTGATCGGGAAGAAGCCGCCGTCGCAGCTGCGCACGCACATGGTGCTGACCGGCGAGAGCATCTCGGCCCGCGGCAGGCCGTAACGCGGATCGACCTCTTCGCCGCCGCCGAGCGGAATGAAAGTATCGGTGCGTAGCGCCTGTTCCTCGACGCTTGGCGCGGGGTCGGCGGCGCTGCGATCGCTCGGGGCATAGAAGTTTTCGCTGTTGCAGCCATTGCGGTCGAGAGCCGCGACCAGTTCGCGGCGTGCGTCGTCATCGGCGCCGTTCTGGTCGGCCAGTTCGTTGCGGCGGTCCTGGAGATAGTGGATATTGTCGATCATGCGCGCTTCGGACTGCGAAAGTTCGGCGCAATAATCGTCATTCTCGCCGCCGATCACCACCATGCTGCCCGAGGTGCAGCCATTGCTGCGCAGCTCGTTGCGAACCTTGCGCAGCTCGAGGTTCTGCTCGGCCATGGCGCTGGAATATTGGCGGGCTTCCGGGCCGTTGCCATTGCCGATCGATCGCGGCAAGTCGGCAAGGCGACCGCGCAGGTCCTCACAGACGGCGCTGTTTTGCGCGGCGGCAGGCGCCGCAAAGGCAAGGAGAAGGGCAAGAGACAGGTTTCGGCGTTTCACGGCGTCGTCCCGGAATGAGCAAAGAATCGATCGGTCGATTGCGGCCTCGATCGCCGCGCGTTGTCTCTTAACGTGTTTCTCTTAATAAGCTTGGAGAAATTCCTAGCGCATTTTCGCGATCTTATCCAGCAAATGCGGGCGACCCATCTGTGGGGAGAATTTGTTGTGCCGCCAAAAGCGGGACTTTCTTCTTTCAATTTTCCGGGACTTGATTCTTCTTCTCGCTCGCCAGATCAGCTTTCATAGCTACCTCCGCCACTACCCCCCCAACGAGGGATAGGGAGAACTCCGGTCGCTGCAATGCCGCTTGGCGCCGGGTAGGTTTACAGACGGTGCATTCTTTATGATACCGCACTTACCACGCCTCGATCACGGCCAGTGCTTCGATGTTGACGCCGCCGCGGGAGGTGATCAAGACGTGGGATATGGGGCAGGTCGCCGCAAGCCGCAGTGGTCTTGCGGTGGGCGCGGCGAAGGCGAGAAGGACGGCGAAAATGTCAGGTATTTCCAACGAATTTCGCTCCCCTGCTGCGACAGTCGGGATACCCGAAGCCCAACACGGCCTCCACGTCTTCGTGGACGGTTGTTATGAACCCGGTTCCGGGCACGGAGGCTGGGCATTTGTCGCCTATCGTGATGCCGCCGAGATCGCCTCCGGCTTCGGTGGCGTCGAGGATTCCGCCAATAATTCGATGGAATTGACCGCCGTCCTCAGGGCGGCAATCTGGATCAACAGCGGAGCAAGCGGCGAGCCCGCGACTATCTGGTCCGATTCCGTCTATGCCGTCAAAGGCTGCAACAGCCGGCGACATATCTGGAAGAACAGCGGCTGGAAGAAAAGCAACCCGAACGGGAATACCCGAAGCCGAACGATCGCCAATGCGGAACTCTGGAAAGCGGTCGATCTTCAACTATCCCAGAATGGTCTGGTGACCATCGCCTGGTGCAAAGGCCATTCCGGCATTGCCGGCAACGAGCGCGCGGATGCGCTCGCGGATAAAGGGCGCCTGTCCCTGCGGAGTGCCTGAGACGGCATCAGGACATGTGTCGGAGCGGCTTCAAGGCCGCTCGTACCGAAGGATTATATCCCAGGCCCCGCGCATGCAAATCAACCGGCTGCAGATGCTCGGGACAAGCCCGAGCATGGCGAGGAGTTGGCCGACTTTGTCAGCAGTCTGAGCCGGCTCAGGCCGGTTGCGATGCCTCGACGACGGCGAGTGCCGCCATATTGACGACGCCGCGGGAGGTGACCGAGGGGGCGAGGATATGGGCGGGCAGGGCGGTGCCGAGCAGGATCGGGCCGACATGCAGGCCGTCCGTCATCGACTTCACCACACCGAGCGTGATGTTGGCGGCATCGAGGTTCGGGAAGACCAGGAGGTTCGCCTCGTCGTGCAGGGTCGTGTCCGGCATGACGCGCTTGCGCAGTGCCTCGGTGATGGCGCTTTCGCCGTGCATCTCGCCATCGACCTCGAGGTCGGGTGCGGCTTCGCGCACGAGCTGCAGGGCGTTGCGCATCTTCGTGGCGCTTTCGGATTCACGCGAGCCGAAGTTGGAATGCGAAACGAGGGCCGCGCGCGGGGTGATGCCGAAACGGCGGATTTCCTCGGCGGCCAGCACCGTCGCCTCTGCGATCTCTTCGGCGTTCGGATTGAAGGTGACGTAGGTGTCGGTGAAGAAAGTGGCGCCGCGCTGCGAGATCATCAGGCTGAGGGCTGAGAAGTCGCGGACATCCTTGCGTTTGCCGATGATCAGGCGGACGTCGCGCAGATGCTTCTCGTAACGGCCTTCGAGGCCGCAGATCAGCGCATCGGCCTCACCGCGCCGCAGCGCCAGCGCGCCGATGACGGTGGTGTTGGTGCGTACGATCGTGCGGGCGGCTTCCGGGATGACGCCGCGGCGGCCGACGAGGGAGAAATAGAGATCGACATATTCGCGGAAGCGCGGATCGTCTTCCGGGTTGATGACCTCGAAATCCTGCAGCGGCCGGATGCGCAGGCCGTAGCGCTTCAGGCGTGTCTCGATGACCTGGGGGCGGCCTATCAGGATCGGTTCGGCAAGGCCTTCCTCGAGCAGCACCTGGGCGGCGCGCAGTACGCGTTCGTCCTCGCCTTCGGAGAAGATGACGCGCTTGCGCTCTGCCGCCTTGGCGGCGGTGAAGATCGGTTTCATGACGAAGCCGGAGCGGAAGACGAAGCGGTTCAGCTGGTCGAGATAGGCGTCGAAATCCTGGATTGGGCGGCGCGCGACGCCGCTCTGTTCGGCGGCCTTGGCGACCGCAGGCGCGATGCGCAGGATCAGGCGCGGATCGAAGGGCGAGGGGATCAGATAGTCGGGGCCGAAAACCGGGGTCTCGCCGGAATAGGCGCGGGCGGCGACATCCGACGGCTCTTCGCGGGCAAGGGCTGCGATGGCGCGCACGGCCGCCATCTTCATTTCCTCATTGATCGTCTCGGCGCCGCAATCGAGCGCGCCGCGGAAGATATAAGGGAAGCAGAGGACGTTGTTGACCTGGTTGGCGAAATCCGAGCGGCCGGTGCAGATCATCGCATCGGGTCGGGCAGCACGGGCGAGATCCGGCATGATCTCCGGCGTCGGATTGGCAAGCGCCATGATCAACGGCTTGTCGGCCATCTGCGCCAATAGTTCCGGCTTCAGCACGCCGGCGGCCGACAGGCCGAGGAAGACGTCGGCGCCGCCGATATTTTCGGCCAGCGTACGCGTCTCGCTCTTCTGGGCATAGATGGATTTCCATTCGTCCATCAGCTCGATGCGGCCCTCATAGACGAGGCCTTCGAGATCGTGAACCCAGATGTTTTCGCGTTTTGCCCCGAGAATGACAAGCAGGTTGAGGCAGGCAAGGGCGGCGGCACCGGCACCGGAGGCGACGATCTTGATGTCGGCGATGTTCTTACCGGCGAGTTCCAGCCCGTTCAGGATCGCGGCGGCGACGATGATCGCCGTACCGTGCTGATCGTCGTGGAAAACGGGGATCTTCATCTTCTCGCGCAGGCGCCGCTCGACCTCGAAACATTCCGGCGCCTTGATGTCCTCGAGGTTGATGCCGCCGAAGGTCGGCTCCAGCGAGGCGATGGTCGAAACCATCTGGTCGACGCCTGCCGCGTCGATCTCGATATCGAAGACGTCGATGCCGGCGAATTTCTTGAAGAGCACCGCCTTGCCCTCCATAACAGGCTTGGAGGCAAGCGGGCCGATATTGCCGAGGCCAAGCACGGCGGTGCCGTTGGAGATGACGGCAACGAGATTGGCGCGCGAGGTATATTCGGCCGCCATTTCGGGATTGTCGCGGATGGCAAGGCAAGGGGCGGCAACGCCGGGCGAATAGGCAAGCGCCAGGTCGCGCTGGTTGCCGAGCGGCTTTGTCGCCTGGATCTCCAGCTTGCCGGGGCGGGGATAGCGGTGGAAGAAAAGCGCCTGTTCGTCGAGATCGCCGCTCGTCAGATTCTTTTCCGTCTTCGATTTTTCCGGGTGATCCATCGCCGCCTCCGTGCACGTCTTTTGGGGAGTTCCCTCCATACATCAATCGGATACGGGCGACAGTATGGAAATGAGGGATGGGAGAAGTTTTCGTGAGATGGGCGGGGGGCCCGCGGGACGACCATTCGTCCCTGATGCCAATGGCTAATCCTTTTGGAAAACTTGTTTGACGACCTCAACAGGCGCAGGATGCCGGCCGCGACGGTGCGGGGCGCCGGTCGCATGGAGGAAATCATGGACAATTTGAACCTCACGACCCTGCAAAGGGGGCAGACGATGGTCAATGACGTGGCCATCGATGCTTTTGCCGCCGGATTTCGCGGCAGTCTCCTGACCAGTAAAGACATGGATTACAACGAAGCGCGGACGATCTGGAATGCGATGATCGACCGCCGGCCCGGGCTTATCGCGCGCTGCGCCGGTGCTGCCGATGTGGTGCGGGCGGTGCGGTTTGCACGCGACAATAATCTGCTCGTTTCGGTGCGTGGCGGCGGCCACGGCATCGCCGGCAATGCTGTCTGCGAGGGCGGTATCGTCATCGACCTGTCGGCGATGAAATCGGTGCGGGTCGATCCGCAGACGCAGCGTGCCAGGATCGAGCCGGGCGCGACACTCGCCGACGTCGACAAGGAAACGCTGGCCTTCGGGCTGGTGCTGCCGACCGGCATCAATTCCACCACCGGCATCGCCGGCCTGACACTCGGCGGTGGTTTCGGCTGGCTGACCCGCAAATTCGGGCTGACGCTCGATAATCTGCTTTCGGTTGATGTGGTGACGGCCGATGGCGAGCTGGTCAAGGCGAGCGAAAAAGAAATGCCGGATCTCTTCTGGGCGCTGCGTGGCGGCGGCGGCAATTTCGGCGTCGTGACTTCTTTCGAATTCCAGCTCAACCCACTCAACACAGAGGTTCTCGCTGGGCTCGTCGTGCATCCCTTCGCCGATGCTGAAAAGGTGCTCAAGGAGTACCGGCAGGCGCTGGAGGCGGCCCCTGACGAACTGACCTGTTGGGTGGTGATGCGTCAGGCGCCGCCGCTGCCGTTCCTTCCGGCCGAATGGCACGGCAAGGAGATCGTGGTGCTGGCCATGTGCTATTGCGGAGACATTGCGGCGGGCGAAAAGGCAACGGCCAGATTGCGCGCGATCGGAAATCCGATTGCCGACGTCGTCGGCCCAGTGCCGTTCACCGGCTGGCAACAGGCATTCGACCCGCTGCTCACGCCCGGTGCGCGCAATTATTGGAAGAGCCAGGATTTCGCCTCTCTCTCGGATGCGGCGATCGACGTCCTGCTCAACGCCGTGCGCAAGCTGCCCGGACCGGAGTGCGAGATCTTCATCGGCCATGTCGGTGGTGCCGCTGGCCGCGTACCCACCGAGGCGACCGCATTTCCGCAACGAAGCTCGCATTTCGTCATGAATGTGCATGCGCGCTGGCGGGAAGCCGGGATGGATGGAAGCTGTATCGGTTGGGCGCGGGAGCTCTTCGAGGCAACCAAGCCGCATTCGGTCGGCACCGCCTACATCAACTTCATGCCGGAGGACGAGGTCGATCGGGTCGAAAGCGCTTACGGCGCCAACTACGGTCGCCTTGCCGAAATCAAGCGGCGTTACGATCCGAACAATCTGTTCCGGATGAATCAGAACGTGAAACCGATGGCGGCGGTGCGAGCTGCCTGACGGGACTGGCGTGGAATCAAGGCGTTGGAGCCTCCGCCGCGCGTTTGCTTAACGCGCGGCGGACCTGCCCAAGGCGAGCCGCAACCGCGCGGTGATGTCGCTCCAATGCATTGAGGCGATCCTCATGATAGAGTCGGTTTGTGGCCAACGTCCTCGCCATCAAGGGGCTCTAGTTTCGGGGCAAGGCCACATGACGCATTGATGTTCGCTGCGCTTGAGGATTGGGCCGAATACGGCGCTGGCAATTTGGTGAGCGTGACCCGCCACTGGTTCTGTAGCGGCGCTCTGCAAGGCGTCGCTAACCGCCGGGCATCGGCGTAAGCGTCACGTCTGCGCCATAGGCATCGCGCAGTTCGCCTTCCTGTCCCGGCTGCCGGTCGGCGGCCTGATGCAGCAGGATCGACTCGTATCCTTGCGAGCGCGTCCCCTCGATCAGCGTGATATCGGCGTTTCCAGGATTGTCGGAGCGCTCGAACCACTCGACAGGGCGGTGCAGGAAATTCATTTCGACCGCCCGGTTGGTGACGCCATGACCGACGATCACAACGTCGCGGTCGCTATTTTCGGCATCGTGCATAACGGTCTGCAGGAACAGGCGCACCCGCTGGGCCACATCCGCCCGGCTTTCGCCATCCGGCGGCCGCGCGTAGAACTTGCCGCTGTTGCTGCGCAGCCTCGCCCATTTTTCGAACTCCTCGGGAAACTTCTGCTTCTGTTCGGCGTGGTCATAGATTTCGGTGAAGAGACCGAAATCCTGCTCGCGCAGCAGATAATCTTCCCTGATATCGCCGACGACGCTTTCCGGCAGGGCTTCGAGCAGCGCATCCTTGCTCTGCCGCGTCCTCAGAAAGGGCGAGTACCAGATCTGCAGCTTGCCGAAACCCGCGCTCGGCAATGCGTTGAGATAGGAGGCGATCACGCCGCCTGCCTCGAGTGCCTGCCGATGGCCCCACTGCGTCAGCGGCACGTTGTGATCGCCGAATTGGCGGTAGGCCTGTTCGTTGATGTTGCCGAGGGATTCGCCGTGGCGAACGAGAAAAAGACGCATCAGCCATCCCGCATTATCGGATATGAATCGCCGCCATCATGAACGCCCTGAATGCGCAGGGCAACATGGCCGTTAGGCCTGGCGGCGACGGGCATCCTGCCCGTGCGGCGACAGGCATCCTGCCCGTGCGGCGACAGGCATCCTGCCCGCGCGGCGACAGGCATCCTGCCCGCGCGGAATGATCGGGTTTGCAGCGCTTTTCCCGGTCTTGTCATCTTCCTGAAACACGAGTCTGATTTTGGAAGGCTAGATGAAAGATGGGACATGAGCGGCAGCTCGTGAAAGACATGATGGAACCCAGACATTTCCGCACGCTCTTCATTTCCGATGTCCATCTCGGCTCGAAGGCCGCGAAGGCCGACTTCCTGCTGGATTTCCTGCGCCACCACGAGGCCGATACGATCGTGCTCGTCGGCGACATCGTCGACGGCTGGCGCCTGAAGCGCAGCTGGTACTGGCCGCAGGTCTGCAACGATGTCGTCCAGAAGCTGTTGCGCAAGGCGCGCAAGGGCACGCGCGTCGTCTATATTCCCGGCAATCACGACGAATTCCTGCGGGCCTTCCCGGGCATGCATTTTGGCGGCATCGAGGTCGTCGAGCGCATGATGCATGATGGCGCCGACGGCAGAAAATACCTGATCCTGCACGGCGACGAGTTCGACGTCGTCGTCCGCAATGCCCGACTGCTCGCCTATCTCGGCGACTGGGCCTATGACACGGCGATCCGCATCAATATCATCCTGGCGGCGGTGCGCCGTCGACTTGGCATGCCCTACTGGTCGTTCTCGGCCTGGGCGAAGCTGCAGGTCAAGCATGCCGTCAATTTCATCGGTGAATTCGAGCGTGTCGTGGCAGAGGAAGCCCGCAAAAATGGCGCCGATGGGGTGATCTGCGGACATATCCATCATGCCATCATCCAGGATATGGACGGTATCCGTTACATCAACACCGGTGATTGGGTGGAAAGTTGCACGGCGGTCGCCGAGCACGAGGATGGTACGTTCGAACTGATCACCTGGCGGGCGCTCGCCAGCAGTGTAACAGCACTTGCCGCCGTCGAGCGGGAAGACGCAGAACTGGCTCCACAAGCCGCCTGATTTTGGCGCCGGCGCATCCGCGCCTGCGCTCCCTCGAATTTAGCCGTTACCGTCAGGCGACAGGCCCTATTTATTTTCTAAAACGTTTCAGAACGGCTATTTCTCGCAATAGTCGCCTCCAGGGTGGTGTGTTAGGACAACGTCCAGTTTCCTTCAGGTCCACCCATGATTCCCGCTCAAAATTCCCCGACGGGTGAGGGAGCGCCGCCGCGCTTCCGGCTGCTTAGCGCGCTTTCCTATTGCGCGCCGCTGCTCGTCAACGGCATCGTCCTGCCGTTTTTTCCCGTGTGGCTCGCAACCCACAGCTTCAGCGACCACGAGATCGGCATCATCCTTGCCATACCGATGGTGGTTCGCGTGTTGGTGGCGCCTGTCGTCGCCATGATCGCCGATCGATTGAAGGAGCGTGCCGACGTGCTGCTCTGGTCGGGTTGCCTGTCGCTGCTGACGGCGATCGCGCTCTTTTGGACGACGACCTTCTGGCCCGTGACGATCGTCTATGCGCTGCAGGGCGCCACCTTTGCGCCCTATGTACCCGTCGTTGAATCGATCGTCATCTCGGGTGTGCGCCGCTGGGGGCTCGATTACGGATCGATGCGCGTGTGGGGCTCGATTGCATTCATCGTCTCGACGCTGGTCGGTGGCCAGCTGATCAGCCGGTGGGGCGGCGAAATGGTGCTGCCGGTCATGGTGTTCGGCTTTATCATGACCGTTGTCATGGCGATCTTCTGTCCGCGCATCGGACCGACGCGACGGCGCGGCCAGCCGATCAACATTCCGGCAGCCACCGGCAGCGGTCTGCGCGAGCCGCACCTTCTGCTGCTTCTGATCGGCGTCGCCATCCAGCAGTCGAGCCATGCGGTGCTGAACGCCTTTTCCTCGATCTACTGGCATCATCTCGGCTTCTCCGGCACGCAGGTCGGCCTGCTCTGGAGCGCCGGCGTCGCTTCGGAAGTGACTGTGTTCTTCCTGTCGAAGCGTCTCAACCGTCGCTTCGATGCCTGGACGCTGATCCGCTTCGGCTGCGCCATCAGCGTCTGCCGCTGGATCCTGTTTCCGATGAATACAGGCTTTGCCGGTTTCTTCCTGCTGCAATGTTTCCATGGCTTTACCTACGCCTTCGTGCATACCGGCGTGCAGCGGCGGATCGTGGCGACCGTGCAGGAAACGCAGGAATCCTCGGCGCAGGGCGCCTATTTCTTCTATGTCGGCATGGCGATGGCGCTGATGACCCTGGCCTCGGGTTATCTCTATGCCTGGCTCGGCGTCGTCAGCTATTACGTCATGGCCGTGGTCGCGTTCTCCGGCCTCGGCCTCGTCATCTCAGCCTATTATCTTCAGCCCCAGAGGGTGGTTTCGGGCGGAAAGACCAGGGAAGCGGCGTAACGAAGTCCGGGTTCGCGGTCGCGGGCAAGCAGCAGCGGACCGTCGAGATCGACAAAATCGGCATTCTGAGCAAGCAGAACGGCGGGCGCCATGGCAAGCGAGGTGCCGACCATGCAGCCAATCATGATGCTGAATCCAAGCCGTTCGGCCTCGGCCTTCATCGACAGCGCTTCCGTCAGGCCGCCCGTCTTGTCGAGCTTGATGTTGATCGCGTCGTAGCGGTCGGCAAGGCTTGCGAGATCGCCGGTGTGGTGGACGCTCTCGTCGGCGCAGACGAGGAGCGGGCGGCGGATTTCAGCAAGCAGCCCATCGCGGCCGGCCGGCAGCGGCTGCTCGACGAGGGCCACACCCGCTTGCGCCGCGATATTGAGGTGGCGTTCCAACACCGCTTCCGGCCAGCCTTCATTGGCGTCAAGGATGATTTCGGCATCGGGTGCGGCGGCGCGGACGGCACGGATGCGGCTTTCATCGTCGCCGGTGCCGACCTTGACCTTCAGCAGGGAGCGGCCGGCATGCTCGCGCGCCTGGGCGGCCATCACCTCCGGTTCGCCGAGCGAGATGGTGTA
>NZ_JALBGX010000260.1:0-2861 GCF_023006465.1 Rhizobium sp. PRIMUS64
GAGCCCGAGACTGTTGCCGGCGGCATCCCCGACGTTTCGGGCGAATCTGTGCCGGTGCCGCCGCGCGCGAAGGCGAAGAGCGCCGTCGAAGGCGCCTTTTCGCCCGCCGATCTTGCCAAGGCGCGGGCCGAGGCCTTTGCGACGCTGCCCTTCGATCATTCGGCCTATGTCACGATCCGCGACCTGGCGACGCTCGACCGCTGGATCGCCGATGCGCGCGCTACCGGCCTCGTTGCTTTCGATACCGAGACCACGTCGCTGGATGCGATGCAGGCCGAACTCGTCGGCTTTTCGCTGGCGATCGCCGACAATACGGCCGATCCCACTGGCACGAAGATCCGCGCCGCCTATGTGCCGCTTGTCCATAAGAACGGCGTCGGCGATCTGCTCGGCGGCGGCCTTGCCGAAAACCAGATCCCGATGGGCGATGCCCTGCCGCGGTTGAAGGCATTGCTGGAGGACGAAGCGGTTCTCAAGGTCGCCCAGAACCTGAAATACGACTACCTGCTGTTGAAGCGCTACGGCATCGAGACCAGGAGTTTCGACGACACAATGCTGATCTCCTACGTGCTCGACGCCGGCACCGGCGCGCACGGCATGGATCCGCTCTCGGAAAAATTCCTCGGCCATACACCGATCCCGTACAAGGACGTGGCGGGCAGCGGCAAGGCGAATGTCACCTTCGATCTGGTCGATATCGACCGCGCCACCCACTATGCCGCCGAAGATGCCGACGTGACGCTGCGCCTCTGGCTGGTGCTGAAGCCCCGGCTGGCGGCAGCAGGGCTGACCAGCGTCTATGAACGGCTGGAGCGGCCGCTATTGCCCGTGCTTGCGCGTATGGAAGCGCGCGGCATCACCGTTGACCGGCAGATCCTGTCGCGGCTCTCCGGCGAGCTGGCCCAGGGTGCAGCAAGGCTGGAGGACGAGATCTACGTGCTGGCCGGCGAACGTTTCAATATCGGCTCGCCGAAGCAGCTGGGCGATATCCTGTTCGGCAAGATGGGCCTTTCCGGCGGCAGCAAGACGAAGACAGGCCAATGGTCCACCTCCGCGCAGGTGCTCGAGGATCTGGCCGCCGCCGGTTTCGAACTGCCGCGCAAGATCGTCGACTGGCGCCAGGTCACCAAGCTGAAATCCACCTATACCGACGCGCTTCCCGGCTATGTCCATCCGGAGACCAAGCGGGTCCACACCTCCTATTCGCTGGCATCGACGACCACGGGGCGTCTGTCCTCGTCCGAGCCGAACCTGCAGAACATTCCGGTGCGCACCGCAGAAGGCCGCAAGATCCGCACCGCCTTCATCTCGACGCCTGGCCACAAGCTGATCTCCGCCGACTACAGCCAGATCGAACTGCGCGTGCTTGCCCATGTGGCCGAGATCCCGCAGCTGACCAAGGCCTTCGAAGATGGCGTCGACATCCACGCCATGACGGCTTCGGAAATGTTCGGCGTGCCGGTGGAAGGCATGCCGGGCGAGGTGCGCCGCCGCGCCAAGGCAATCAATTTCGGCATCATCTACGGCATTTCGGCCTTCGGGCTTGCCAATCAGCTTTCGATCGAGCGTTCGGAAGCCGGCGACTATATCAAGAAGTATTTCGAGCGTTTCCCCGGCATCCGCGATTATATGGAAAGCCGAAAGGCAATGGCGCGCGACAAGGGTTATGTCGAAACGATCTTCGGTCGCCGCATCAACTATCCCGAAATCCGCTCTTCCAATCCATCCGTGCGCGCCTTCAACGAGCGTGCGGCGATCAATGCGCCGATCCAGGGTTCGGCTGCCGACGTCATCCGCCGGGCGATGATCAAGATAGAGCCGGCGCTTGTTGAAGTCGGCCTTGCCGATCGCGTCCGCATGCTGCTGCAGGTGCACGACGAACTCATCTTTGAGGTCGAGGACCAAGATGTCGAAAAGGCGATGCCGGTCATCGTCTCGGTGATGGAAAACGCCACCATGCCGGCGCTGGAAATGCGTGTGCCGCTGAGGGTCGATGCACGCGCCGCCACCAATTGGGACGAGGCGCACTAACGACTTCCCCAAAATTGGCAAAGATTTTTCTCACTGCCAGAACTCATTGAAAGTGCAGCGATTTATCCCAACGGGTCGTATCGGAACGATACGGCAGGAAGGAACTTATTAACCTTCCTTTTCTATCCCGGTAGGGTCGTAATTTGCAAAGCATGAGTGAGTAGCGGACGCATGCGTTTTCCCAGAACCAATTTGACTGATGCCGGAGATTTTTCCAGCGAGATTGAAACGGACCTTCCGGCGGAAAACCCAGGGGAGAAGCCGGCGCCACCCATCTGGCAGAGCAACTTTTCCCTCGCGCCGAATGTCCGTTTCACCCGTACGCCGGAAACGCTGATCAGCAGGCGGCGCGCGCCGAATGAGCCCGTTCGCGATGATTCGCAGATTGGACAGCAGGCGATACGGATAGAGCCGGTAGCCGTCGACGTGCCCTTCGATATCTATCTGCCGGGGCCGGACGAAATTTCCGCAGCACCGCACAGGGTCGAACTGCAGCAGTCACCGCTCGCTGACGAGACCATCGTGCCGGCCTTCCGTGCCACAGCCGAGCTTTCCTCCATTTCCGATTTCGCCTTCTGGGAAGTCATGGCCTTCGAAGCGGTGCCGGTTCGCGCGCCCGCCTTGGTGTCGTTCCCGAAGACCGAGACCTCGCCCGAGTCGATCACGTCGCTGTTCCGGGTCATGGAATGGCGTCCTGGCCGGTCGGCCCCTGCTCCCGTCACCTCCCGCCCGCTCCCGCAGCCCGCTGCGATCTCCGCAAAGGTCGCCGTGCGCCCTCCGGCCGCCCCGTCCCTGGAAAGGCCCAGGCGCATCGCTGTCGAGGCACCGGT
>NZ_JALBGX010000261.1:0-2856 GCF_023006465.1 Rhizobium sp. PRIMUS64
AACGTCGTACTGGCCGCCCTTGGTCGCGATGTCGGTCGTGACCTTCTGGCGCAGCACGTTTTCTTCGAGGGTTACCCATTCAAGGTCGATGCCGGGGTTCTTCGCCTTGAAATCATCCGTCAGCTTCTGCATCCGGATCATGTCGCCGTTGTTCACGGTCGCGATCGTCAGCGTTTCGGCCGAAGCCATGCCGGCAAACGCCAGTGCTGAGCAGGCGCCCAGCAGAAAAGTTCTCAATGTCATAATCTTCCTCCCAGAAGATGGGGTGTGAGCATTCGCTTCGCTCATGGGCAATTACTCAACAAACAACAAAGAATGTCAATCGGCAATCGTTGCTGCAGTGCCGAAGGCAATAGTCATCCCATTGATTTAAATATAATATTTTTTGCTCAGTTCTTGAGCAAAAACTCAGCAGTCTCTTCGTCGGTGATCAGAGCATTGATTTGATGGCCGACAACGGCGGCCCTGATCGCCTTGAACTTGCGCTTGCCCTTGGCCAGCCCAATGACCATCGATGCATCGCGGGATGGGATCGGCGCGGACGCGACGCGCTCGTTGATCGGGTTGTCGATCAACCTGCCATCGACATCAAAGATCCAACCGCAGATTTCGCCGACAGCGCCCCCCCGCATCAGCTCCATCATCTCGTCCTTCTCGAGAAAACCGTCGACGCAGAGCGGCCCATCGATGCCGAGCTCGCCGATGCCGACGAAGGTGACATCGGCTTGGGCGCTCATATTAAGCGTCGAGCGCACCAGCTGTTGGCCATGCAGCAACTCGCGCTCCTCCGCCGAGGTGACGAGCACCGGCAGCGGCATCGGATAGTGTCGTGCCTTCACCGCATCGGCCATGCTGAAGATGACGTTGTAATAGGCCGCCGATCCGTCCGGGGCGATATTGCCGGTCAGCGAAACGATGCGGTGATTGGGACATTCGATCGCCGGAAGCTGGTCGACCGCCGCCTTCAAGGTGCGGCCGGTACCGATGGCGAGTACGATGGGCTCCGGCCGTTTCAGCCACCGCTCGATCTCG
Source organism: Rhizobium sp. PRIMUS64 (assembly GCF_023006465.1). Taxonomy (NCBI): domain Bacteria; kingdom Pseudomonadati; phylum Pseudomonadota; class Alphaproteobacteria; order Hyphomicrobiales; family Rhizobiaceae; genus Rhizobium; species Rhizobium sp. PRIMUS64. The sequence continues at coordinate 1,033 of NZ_JALBGX010000261.1, forward strand.
GCCGCCGCTGCCTCGGCGATACCGACCGTCGTCGACGACGACGCGGGATCGCTCGGCACCACCTCCACATGTTTCAGCCCGAATTTACGGCGCAGCTGACTTCCGAGCTCCAGGCAGGCTGCGATCGGATGATCGAGCCGCACCTTGATCAGGCGCTCGGCGACCGCCAGCGACACCAGCCGCTGCGCCGATTGCCGCGAGATGCCCATCGCAGCGGCGATTTCGTCCTGCGTGCGCCCGGCGACGTAGTAGAGCCAGCCGGCACGCGCCGCATCGTCGAGCCGTGCAGGGGTCTCGGATCTTTTTACCATCTAATGCCTACCGCGCAAAGTGAGCCGGCGCGCCGTCGCCGAACATGGTTTGAGTCTGTATCGCGCCAGATCAAAACAAAATTCCGGCAAATGTCGAGCCTGTTGCAGGGAGCCCAGCCAAATAACCGCCTTCACTCGGGCAAACCCCCGCTTAGGCAAGCCATCGCAGGACGAGATAGATCGCCGCCTTCACGAGACCGTAAATCACCCCGCCGGCAATAACGAGCGACACGGCCGTCATCACGAAGCCGATGAGCGCGAAAAGACCGTCACGGCCCAATATGCCGAAAGCGAAGACCGAGATCGTGATCGCCGGCAGAATATTGCCGAGCGGGACCGGCAGCAACAGCACGATCGACAGCAGCAGGCATGCCGCCCCGGCCAGATATTCCGCCGGCGGTTCGGCGAAGATCGCCAGCCGCGGTTTCAGCATGCGTTCGGCCCAGGCGAGCCAGCGGTGGATGCGGCCGACGATGGTCTCGAAATCCTCCCGGCGCATCGAACGGTTGGCAATCACCTTCGGTAGCCAGGGTTTCAGCCCGAAGGTCAGTTGCGCTGCCAGGAAGATCAATGGCGCCCCGAGCACGGCCGAGGTGCCCGGCGGAGTAGGAAAGGCGTTCGGAAGCGCGAAGATCAGCATCAACGCGCTGATCGCCCTGTCACCCATCGTGTCGAATAGATCGCCGATCGAGATCCGTTCGCGGCTGTGGTCGGCGGCCATCTGCCGCAAAATGGATGAGAGGCGGCGGCCTTTGGGACGTGGTCTTCGGATGGTACTGTTTTCTCTCGTATCGATTGTCGTGGGTCCGACAGTTTATGAAAGTGTAGGGCCGGATTCTGGCGATGCAATATGCCAATTGAATGACTTGCGGGGTTAGAAATTACCGTTGCGATCGGAGCCGATGGGCTGGGGATCACCAGATTTCTCCAACGTCTTGCCATGACGGAATGGAAGACGGAGAACCGTCCCGCCTATTCGACCTGCGGGAGAGATGTCCTGCAGAACAGAGGGGATGGCACACGGCACGCCCTAAAGCCGGCGACACCCCGCCGAATGAGCGCTTGAAATTCCCCGCCAACAATGCAAGCAGACGCTGGGAGACCAGAGAAACGGCAGAGTGGCAATGATCATTTCATTCGACATCGGTGGCACCGCCATCAAGGGTGGCATCGCTCGTTCCGAGACAGACATCGTTCCCCTCGGCCGCCGCCCGACACCCAGGGATGATTTTGCCGCTTTCGTCGAGACCCTGCGCGACATCATCGCCGAAACCGGCGAACAGCCGAACGGCATCGCCCTCTCCATCGCCGGCGTCGTCGATCCCGATACGCAGCGCCTGATCTGCGCCAACATTCCCTGTATCCACGACCGCACGCTCGCGGCCGATCTCGAAGCCGAACTCGGCCTGCCTGTGCTGATCGCCAACGATGCCGACTGTTTCGCTATTGCCGAAGCCGGTCTCGGCGCCGGCCGCGGCCACCGCATCGTCTTCGGCGCCATCCTCGGCACCGG
>NZ_JALBGX010000262.1:0-2727 GCF_023006465.1 Rhizobium sp. PRIMUS64
GGCGCAGCCGTCACCGGCGGCCGCTCGGCCGGAGCGGCAGGCTTCTGCGCCTCCTCGCGTTTTTCAGAGAGGGGCATTCCGGAAAAGAGGTCGTTGCTATCGTCCATGGAGCCGTTCAGATCTTCATCCTGTCTTGGGCGGGCATCCGCCGCCGACCCAAAATCACCGCATTTCATGCCACGTTTGCGAATCAGACAGATTTTGCCAGAAAGCACCTCTATACGCGACACCGCCAGTTTTGGCGGGCTTTTCCCAAATGATTTGCGTTGCCGGACGCGGAATGGCAAGCGGCGGCAGGCTTCAGGAACCATCCGAATGCGAATGTCCACAAGTCATTGCACCATCATCACCGCAATTGCGGCGTTTTTCTTGTCTGCGGCCATGCTCTCCGCTGTTGGCCCGGCACAGGCAGCCGATGTGCTAGCGCCCTTCAAGGACGATCTGTTTTCGAAGCAGACCGTGCTGCAGACAGGCGATGACGGCGCCCTCGAGGTCATCGACTATGACGAGATGCGCGATATCAACGGCCGCGACCAGATCCCGCAAAAGCGGGTGCAGCAGAAATATGTGGCGCTCGGCATCCGCAAGGCCCAGGCGGACGAGACGTTGTCTCTCGACGGCATCAAGCTCGATGTCACCAGGGTGGGACCGGCTCAGAGTGCCGCTTTCACGGTGATTTTCATCCATGGCCGCGACGGCGACCGGCGGCTCGGCGCCAACGATTACAGCTTCGGCGGCAATTTCAACCGGCTGAAGAACCTCGTTGCCGGCAATCGCGGGGTTTATTATTCGCCGACCGTCAAAAGCTTCGACAGCAGCGGCGTTGCGGCGATCGCCGGCCTGATCCGCTATGCCAACGCGCGATCGCCCGGCCGGCCGATCGTCCTTTCCTGTGCCTCGATGGGCAGCCAGGTCTGCTGGGGCATTGCGCGCGATGGTGACAGCGTCAAACGGCTGAAGGGCATGCTGATCATGAGCGGGGTCACCGATCCGGATTTCATCAAGAGCGCCTTCTATAGGGCGAAGCTGCCGCTCTGGTTCGCCCATGGTAGCCGCGACCCGGTCTATGCCGCCTCCGACCAGCAGGCACTGTTCGAAAGCCTGCACAAAGCAAAATATCCGACGCGTTTCACGCTGTTTGAGACCGGCAATCACGGGACGCCGATCCGGATGATCGACTGGCGCAGAGTGGTAAACTGGATTCTTGCCGGCTAGCGCTTCTGATGGAAAATCGGAGACTATTTTTCGGAATAGTACGATGCATGAATTCAGAAATACTACCTTTGCGTGTCTTGAAAGACGCGCGGCGTTGGAGCGGACGATATTCGGCAGAAATATGCGCGGGATCGCAGAGATTCCCCTTACGTCAAGGGCATGATGCTTTTCTTTGCTGCAAGCTTTTGATATTGCCCAAGGGATATGCAGATTGTGGAAGGCCAGCATGACACCTGACGTGCGCCCGCTTGTGGCGGGAAACTGGAAAATGAATGGCATGCGTGCCTCCCTGGATCAGATCAAGGCGATCGCCGAGGGTGTTCGCCCGCCGCTGGCCGACAAGGTCCAAGCGCTGATCTGCCCGCCGGCGACGCTGCTCTACGTGGCGACGGCGCTGTGCACCGACAGCCCGCTGGCGATCGGCGCTCAGGACTGCCATCAGAACCCGTCCGGTGCACATACCGGCGACATCTCGGCCGAGATGATTGCCGATTGTTTCGGCACCTATGTCATCGTCGGTCACTCCGAGCGGCGCACCGACCATGCCGAAACCGACCATCTGGTTCGCGCCAAGGCGGAAGCGGCCTTCGCCGCAGAGCTGACGGCGATCATCTGCATCGGCGAGACGGCGGATGAACGTCGGACAGGCCAGGCACTCGACGTCATCAAACGCCAGCTTTCCGCCTCCGTTCCCGATGGCGCGACGGCCGAAAATACCGTCATCGCCTACGAACCGATCTGGGCGATCGGCACTGGTGTGACGCCGACATCAGGTGACGTCGAAAAGGCGCATGCCTTTATGCGGGCAGAACTTGTGGCCCGCTTCGGCGATGAGGGCCGCAAGATGCGTCTTCTCTACGGCGGCTCGGTCAAGCCGGCCAATGCCCATGAGCTGATGGGCATCGCCAATGTCGACGGCGCGCTGATCGGCGGGGCGAGCTTGAAAGCGGCCGACTTCCTCGCCATCTACCGGGCCTATGAGGCGCTGCTCGCCTGAGGCATTGTTTATTCCTGGGTTTATTCGTTTATCCCAGGGCATATTCCGGGCCGAAGGGCTTGGAATAGATGAAAGCCTCATGTAAAGAGCCGCCAGAATTCTTATTTATGCCCGTCTCCAGACGGGCAGGACTGGACCCATGCAGACAGTATTGATTGTCATCCATCTCATGATCGTGCTCGCCCTTGTTGGCGTCGTGCTCATCCAGCGCTCTGAAGGCGGCGGCCTCGGTATTGGCGGCGGTTCGGGCTTCATGTCGGCCCGCGGCACGGCCAATGCGCTGACGCGCACCACCGCGATCCTTGCGACCCTGTTCTTCCTGACCTCGCTCGGCCTCGGCATACTGACGCGTTACGAGGGCCGTCCGAGCGATATTCTCGACCGCATTCCGGCAACAGGCGGCCAGGGCAACGGCATTCTCGATTCGCTCGGCGGCGCGCAGGCTCCGGCAAATCAGCCGGCCGGCAACGGCGTTCCGAGCAGCGGGGCAGCGACGCCCGCACCGCAGGCTCCCG
>NZ_JALBGX010000263.1:0-2624 GCF_023006465.1 Rhizobium sp. PRIMUS64
ATCAATGGGCGATGGCGGCGACCGGCGGCGGCGGATCGGCGACCGGAACGGTCGCGGCGCGTATCGGCAAGACGATGCTGACCGAAGCGCTGATCAACGGCGGCCAGGAGCTCGTGCTGCAGGGCGCCAGCCAGGAGCGCAAGAAGGCAGCCGGGCTCGAATACGGCATGGATGACATGCTGAAGAATGCCGGCATCGCCGCCACCTTCGGCGCGCTGTTCGGCGGAACGATCGAGGGCGGCGGCGCGATCGCCCGCGCCTATGGCCTTGGCGAAGAGAGTGCCGCGAGGGCGTCGAGGATCCTCGACGGCAATCCTGAGCGCGGCGACGTCGAGGCGATGGCGGCCGATATAGGCGTCACGCTGACCGAAGAGCAGAAATCACAGGTCAACCGCTCGTTTGAAGAGCGCGTTCTCGACGAGCACATGCTGCCGGCGGACGCCTCGCCCGACCAGGTGCGTGTTTTCGAGGCGGCTAAAAACTATGCCGAGGATCCCGACAACTTTCCAGAACCTGAGCTCGTCGAGCGCGCCATCGCCGACGAGCAGAGCGGCGTCCGATCGCTGACTGCCGACGATTACGAGCGTCTGTACAGCGGAGGCGATCCGGACGCGATCGACGATATCCGCGATACGTTCTTCGTAGATGAAGGCGAAGCCGGCCGGGTAGTCGATGACAGTGCCGGCCGCGCTGTCGCGCCAATCGAACCCGAAGTCCCGGATGGGATGGTCCGCGTCTATCATAGTGGTGCGGCTGGCGAAGGAGAAACTGGCCGTTGGGTTAGCACCGACCGGCAATACGCTTCCGACTATCGCGGCGATTTGCCCCTGTACTATCTCGACGTGCCGGAAGGCGATCCACGGATTAACAGTCCTGACTATCCTGGTGAGCAGGGTGTGAAGCAGGGCTTTACTTTCAATTTCGAAACCAACGCGGAAGAGGCTGCCCGTCTGCGTGAGATCTCGCGGGAACCCCGTGCCGCCGATCCGCTCGAGGGGCAGCGGATCCGGCCGGAACGCGCGATCGAGCCGATCGATGATGCGGCCATGCGCGAGGCCGAGCAGCTGGCCGGCGATATCGTCGAGCCGCGCATCGATGCCAACGGCAATGCTGAAACGCTCCTCGACTTCGTGCCGCTGCAGGACAGCGATGGAAACATCCGCTTGGTCCCGACCCGGGAAGCGCTCGAGGCGGCCGATCAAGAAAACTGGTTTGCCGATGTATTGGAGGCCTGCAAGGTGTGATGACCAACGAGCAGGGACATGAGTGGCACGAGCGTGTTTTCACATCGATGCGGATCAAGTGCTGTGTGAAGTGCGGCTTTATCAAGAACGAAGACAGGCCCAATCGTCGGTGTCCGGGGTGGGTAACGGTCGGGCTCCGCGATGATGAGCCCGGAAAGGAAACCGATGAGCTTGCGTGATTGCCTGAATTCTGCCGTAGAGCAGGGCGGCCTGTCGAAAGACCAGGCCGACGAGCTGCACCGCTACTACGAAGCCCGGTTTCGCCGTAAGCGCCCGGGCATGACCGATCGCCAGGCGGCCGAGGCTGCGAAACGCGAGGTGATCGACAGCCTGCGCGAAAATGCCCGGGAGAAGCGCCGGCAGGTGCTGCTGACGGAAGCCAAGCGCAAAGAGCTCGCCGACTATGTCGAGAACTACCGCGACCTGAAGGGCAAGCCCGACAAGGTCGACGCCGTCATGTCGCTAATGATCCACAACGGCTACAAGGGCACGCAGTCGATGTCCGGCAAGGCTAACGCGATCATTGCCATGGCGCACCGCCAGCTTTCGGAAGTGATGCACCATTTCCGGCGATCGCGCGTTGCCGGCACGCATTTGAACAAGGTCGACCTGCCGGACGTGATCCGTGCCATGCACGGCGAGAAAACCGGCAACGCGACGGCGCAGGCGATGGGGCAGGCCGTTTCGAACCTGTTCGAGGATCTGCGCCAGCGCTTCAACGCCGCCGGCGGCAACATTCCGAAGCGGCAGGATTTCGGGCTGACGCACACGCATAACCGGTCGAACATCCGAGAGCTCGGTTTCGCCGGCCGCGGCAAGTTCGGCGGCAAGCGCTACGACATGGACCTGGCGCGCCGGCGCTGGAAGGAATTCATCGCGCCGATGCTCAATGCCGACGAGATGACCAACCCGCGCACCGGCGAGACGATCGGCGTCGACGGCCTCGATGCGAGCCTAGATTACGTCTTCGACAGCATCATGTCGGACGGCTGGGCACATCGTCGCCCGGAGGCGCGCAAGTTCGGCGTCGGCGCCGTCGCCAGCCGCTACCAAGAAAGCCGCTTCCTGATCTTCAACGATGCCGACGCGTGGCTCGCCTATAACGAAAAGTTCGGCAACACGGATCCGATCGCGGCGATCTTCAACCAGGTCAATAGCTTGTCGCGCGATATCGCCGCCATGGAGCGTTTCGGGCCGAACCCGGATGCATCCGTCGAATGGCTGAAACAGGCAGTCCAGGCCGATATCGGCCGCCGGCAGTCCGGAGCGCTCAAGGTCGAGGGGCTGAAGCTGCCCGGGGTCTCGTCGCGCGCGATCGCGGCCTATCGGATCGACAGTCTCTGGCGGGCCTTGCGCGGCCGTGAGACCGTCGTCCAGGGG
>NZ_JALBGX010000264.1:0-2563 GCF_023006465.1 Rhizobium sp. PRIMUS64
GGCCGCGGGCAAGGCCCGCCTGCACGGCTGATGCCGCGCTGTCGGCAAGGGCCGCCGAGGCCTTCAGCGCGGCGGTGAATTCGCCGACGCGTTCGAGAATATAGGGATCGTCGGCCGCCCGCTCGACGCCTGACGTGATCCACGGCCGGGTGGTGGTTCTGACGTAATCGACGGCCGCCTGCAGAGCGCCTTCGGCGGTACCGAGATAAAAGTTGACGAAGACCAGTTGGATGAATGGCGTGTTGAAGGTCGACAATACCGGCGGCGCCACATCGGGTGCGGCCGGCGCGCCGACGAAATCCTCCTCGTAGACGGGGAAGTCGCGGAACTCGACGCTGCCGCTGTCGGACAGGCGCTGGCCGATATTGTCCCAATCGTCATTGGCGACATAGCCGGGGCGATTGGTCGGCACGGCGAAGCCGGCGATGTTGTCGTCGAGCGTCGCATTGGCATTGATATAGTCGGAGACCCGCGCCGCCGTGGAGAAGGACTTGCGTCCGTTCAATACATAACCGTTGCCGCGACGGGTGAGCACCAGCCCGGGGTCGCGCGGATTGACGGCTGCACCCCAATAGAGGTTCCTGGCGACCGTATCGCTGCCCAACGCATGGGCGCGTGCGGCATCGAGGGCCCAATAGATGTACTGGCTGTTGACATAGTGGTATCCGAGCAGTTGGCCGATCGAGCTCTCGCCACGGGCGAGGATGCGCACCAGCCTCAGCCCGTCGACCCAATCGAGGCCACCGCCGCCGATTTGCGTGGGATGCAGCGCATTGAGCAGCCCGGCATTTTTCAACTTGATGATTTCGGCAAGCGGCGGGCGTCCTTCGCGTTCGAGGTCTGCGGCGCGTCTGGAAAGGTCAGCCGAGATATCCTCCGCACGGGCAAAGAGGTCTTCTCGCGTCGGATTGCGGCTCACCGCGAAGACGACATTGGACTGGCTCATGAGCGAAACTCCAATTCTCCAAAAAGGGGATCCGGCGGGAGCTTGACGCTCCCGCCGGAAGGATCGAGGGTGACCTCCTCAGAAAAGCTTGTCCGGAATCCAACTCGCGGTTGCCGCATCGCTCGTGCTGAAGGCCGGGATCTTCGCAGCCAGTTCCTCGATCGTCTTGACGCCGGCCGCGCGCAGGCTCTCCTGCGTCAGAAGCGCCGGCTTCACGGTAATCTGATGGGGAACCGTCTGGCCGGCTATCTCCAGGGCGGCGGCGCGTATGGAAACGGCGCCGACGACGGCGGGATTGGTCGCGACGGTCGCGACCCAGGGGCTGCCTTCCTCGGTAATTTCCTGGATATCGGCCGTCGAGACGTCGGCCGAATAGATCTTCAGCTTCTTTGCTATGCCGAGGTCGTTGGCGGCGAGCTTCACGCCGCGGGCGAATTCGTCATAGGGGGCAAAAACAACCGATATATCGGGATTGGCGGTGAGCGCGGCCTTCGCCTGGTCGGCGGTCGAGGTCGCCGTCGTGTCGCTGACATTGCCGAAACGGGCCTTTTCGACCACGCCCTTATTCTCCGACTTGAACTTGTCCCAGACCTCGTTGCGGCGGTCGAGCGGCGCAAAGCCGGCGACATAGACATAACCGGCGCTGAAGCTGTTGCCGTTGTCCTTCACCACCTGTTCGAGCGCCAGCGAGGCGAGCTCGTGATCGCTCTGCTCCACCTGTGGGATTTTGGGGTTGTTGAGGTTGACGTCGAAGGCCACGACCTTGATGCCCTTGTCGAGCGCCTGCTGCACGACGTCGCCGAGCGATTCCGGCAGGCCGTGGTCGATGACGATGCCGGAGACGCCGAGATTGATCGCCTGCAGGATCTGCTCGCGCTGCTCGGCGGCGTCCTGCCGTCCGGGGAAGACGCGCAGGTCGATATCCAGCGCCTTGGCCTGGGCTTCCGCACCGGCCTGGTAGGCCTGGAAGAAATCGCCGGCCGAGATGTAGCTGATCAGAGCCACCTTGACGCCGCCCTTATCGAAGGGGGCCGGAGCGCCGGACAGGCCGTCGGCTTTTGCGCCTTGAATGAAAATGAACGGAATGACGGCGGCAGACAGTGCGAGCCGTGCGAGGGATTTCATCGTCGCGTTCCTTCTAGCAAACGAAAGCGTCGTCTGACAGGTCTGACAGCCCTCGCGACGCGTCGGATTATTTAGATATAATCTCTATGTTTTTAGTAGAGTAAATGATCCGATTTTACGGGCTGCGGGAGATTCTTTGTTTCCCGAGGACAGTTTGTGAGGGAAAGGCGTGCCTGGAGTTCGACCGCCCGGACAGGGCACACTCCGGCTTCGAATGCAGCCCCGGACACTATTGATGCCGCTTCTTCACATTGAAAACATCACCCGCAGTTTCGGGTCGACGCGGGCGCTTGCCGGCGCTGATCTTTCGATGGAGCGCGGTGAGATCGTGGCGCTGATGGGTGCAAACGGTGCGGGCAAATCGACGCTGGTAAAGATCCTTTCCGGCGTGCTTCCGGCCGATGGCGGGACGGTCAGCCTTGGTGGCCGCCCCTTTGCGCCGCGCAGCCCGGCCGAAGCGGCGAAGGCTGGCGTCGTGACGGTGCATCAGTC
>NZ_JALBGX010000265.1:0-2497 GCF_023006465.1 Rhizobium sp. PRIMUS64
CTTGCCGGCCAACTTTCGGTCGACCAGGCCCTGCAGAGCGCCCAGCAGCTGGCAACCCGCGAAATGACCAAAGCCGGCTACATTAAATAAAACCTCCTGAGCAAGAGGCGGATCCTTGACAATCCGCCCCTCTGGGTCGCCGATTGCCCGAACTGCATCGGCGGCCTCTTTTTTCAACCAAAGCTGCCTTGCGGCCGCTCCCCGCTTCCGTCCAGATCGGTGATTGCCATGGCAACGTTACATACCCGCTCCGCCGCGCGCCTGATGATTGCGCCCTCCGTGCTGCTGCTCTTTGCGTGGATGATCGTCCCGCTTGTGATGACGATCTATTTCTCACTGCTGAACTACAATCTGCTCAGCCCCGGCATGGAGAGCTTCGTCGGCTTTCTGAACTACGAATACTTCCTGACGGATCCGGCCTTCTTCGCGGCGCTGATCAATACGTTGTTGCTCGTCGCTGGCGTGTTGCTGATCACCGTCATCGGCGGCATCGCCTTTGCGCTGCTGCTCGACCAGCCGATGTACGGCCAGGGTATCGTGCGCATTCTGGTGATCGCGCCGTTCTTCGTCATGCCGACGGTGGCAGCACTGGTCTGGAAGAACATGTTCATGAACCCGGTCAACGGCCTCTTCGCGCATCTTGCCAAGGCGCTCGGCCTGCAGCCAATCGACTGGCTGGCGAATGCGCCGCTGTTTTCCGTCATTCTGATCGTCGCCTGGCAGTGGCTGCCCTTTGCTACCCTCATCATGCTGACCGCACTGCAGTCGCTCGACGAGGAGCAGAAGGAAGCCTCCGAAATGGACGGCGCCGGGCCGATCTCGAAGTTCATCTACATCATCCTGCCGCATATGGCGCGTGCCATCACCGTGGTGATCCTGATCCAGACGATCTTCCTGCTTTCGGTCTTTGCCGAAATCCTCGTCACCACCAATGGCGGGCCGGGCACCGACAGCACCAACCTCACCTATCTCGTCTATGCCCAGGCGCTGCTGCAGTTCGATATCGGCGGGGCATCGGCCGGCGGTATCGTGGCTGTTATCCTGGCTAATATCGTCGCGATCTTCCTCGTGCGCCTCGTCGGCAAGAATCTGGAGGCTTGAGATGGCCAGAAAAGTCACTACGCAGCGCAAGCTCATCGTCACCGCGATCGCCTGGACGCTCGGCATCCTGATCTTCTTCCCGATTCTCTGGACGTTTTTGACCAGCTTCAAATCGGAAGCCGACGCCATCGCCTCGCCGCCGCAATTCCTGTTCTTCCACTGGACGACGGAAAACTACGCCGAGGTGCAGAGCCGGTCGAACTATCTCAGCCACTTCATGAACTCGGTGATCATCTCCTTCGGCTCGACGCTGATCGGCCTGATCATCGCTATTCCCGCCGCCTGGGCGATGGCGTTTTCGCCGACCAAGCGGACCAAGGACGTGCTGATGTGGATGCTGTCGACCAAGATGATGCCGCCTGTGGGCGCACTGATCCCGATCTACCTGCTGTTTCGCAATTCGGGCCTGCTCGACACGCGCACCGGCCTCGTCATCGTGCTGACGCTGATCAACCTGCCGATCATCGTCTGGATGCTCTATACCTACTTCAAGGAAATCCCCGGCGAGATCCTCGAGGCGGCGCGCATGGATGGGGCGTCGCTGATGAAGGAGATCGTCTACGTGCTGACGCCGATGGCGGTGCCCGGCATTGCCTCGACGCTGCTTTTGAACATCATCCTTGCCTGGAACGAGGCGTTTTGGACGCTCAACCTCACCGCCTCGAAGGCGGCGCCGCTGACGGCCTTCATCGCTTCTTATTCCAGCCCCGAGGGCCTGTTTTACGCCAAGCTCTCGGCGGCATCGACGATGGCGATCGCGCCGATCCTGATCCTTGGCTGGTTCAGCCAGAAACAACTCGTCCGCGGTCTGACCTTCGGCGCTGTGAAATAACATAAACGGGAGAGAAACATGGGCAGCATTACCCTTCAGAAGGTTTCCAAGGTCTTCGGCGAAGCCAAGGTCATCCCTTCGATCGATCTCGACATCAAGGACGGCGAGTTCGTCGTCTTCGTCGGCCCGTCGGGCTGCGGCAAGTCCACGCTGCTCCGGCTGATCGCCGGGCTCGAGGATGTCTCCGGCGGCAAGATCGTCATCGACGGCAGGGACGCCACCGAAAAGGCGCCGTCTGAGCGCGGCCTGGCCATGGTGTTCCAGTCCTATGCGCTTTATCCGCATATGAGCGTGCGCAACAACATCGCCTTCCCGCTGAAGATGGCCGGCGTCGACAAGGCGGAGATCGACCGCAAGGTGAGCGATGCCGCCCGGGTGCTGAACCTCACCGATTATCTCGAACGCAAGCCGCGTCAGCTGTCCGGCGGCCAGCGCCAGCGCGTGGCGATCGGCCGCGCCATCGTGCGCCAGCCTTCGGCCTTCCTGTTCGACGAACCGCTGTCGAACCTCGATGCCGCGCTACGCGTCAACATGCGCCTCGAAATCAGCGAGTTGCATCAGCAG
>NZ_JALBGX010000266.1:0-2485 GCF_023006465.1 Rhizobium sp. PRIMUS64
TGTCAATCGGCGTCCAAAGTTCACCCCTTATCGGCGTCCAATTTTGACCCCCCATATGCTGTAGATCAGCGCTTGGCCTGCCCGGCGCTGGCCGGGGTTGCAGAGGGTAGGCCAAGTGCGCGTGATGATCGTCTTCGGCTTTAGCTTTGAGAGCGGTTCTTGAAGCGCCAGGATTCGTTTCCGGTTTCGACGATCTCGCAGTGGTGGGTGAGACGGTCCAGAAGCGCGGTCGTCATCTTGGCGTCACCGAACACCGTCGGCCATTCTCCAAAGGCCAGGTTCGTGGTGACGATGATCGAAGTCCGCTCGTAGAGCCTGCTGATCAGATGGAACAGGAGTTGGCCGCCGGCCTGGGCGAACGGCAGGTAGCCGAGTTCGTCAAGGATGATGAAGTCGAGACGGTTGAGGTAGTCGGCCGTCCGCCCCTGCTTGCCGCTGCGCGTTTCCGTTTCCAAGCGATTGACCAGATCGACGACATTGAAGAAGCGCCCGCGTGTTCCGTTGCGGATCAGTGCGCGGGCAATCGCGATGGCCAGATGGCTCTTCCCGGTTCCCGTGCCGCCGACGAGGACAACATTGCGCTGATCGGCGACGAAGGTGCCGGTCGACAGCTCCCGCACCAGGGGTTCATTGACGGGCGTATCGGCGAAGTCGAAGTCGTCGATGTCCTTGGCGAGCGGCAGCTTGGCAATGCTGAGCTGGTAGCGAATGGAGCGGGCCTGCTTCTCGGCGATCTCCGACTGCAAGAGATCGCCGACGATGCGCGGCGGTTCGTGCTGCCGCTTGATGCCGTTGCCCATGACCTCGTCGTAAGCGCCGCGCATTCCATAGAGCTTCAGCGTGCTCATCAGTTCGAGAACCTGTGTGCGTTCCATCAGCTTGCCCTCCTGAGGCTGTCATACCGTGCGCAGTCGGCGACCGGTTCATGGGTAAGCCGCAGCGCATCCGGGGTTTGCAGGGTTGCGGCCGGGGCCGGATCACGGCTCCGGGCCAGAATGTTGATGATCACCGAGGCCGAGCAGACGCCGTGATCCAAAGCCTCCTGGCAGGCAGCATCGACGGCCGCCAGACCGTCGGCGGGAACGCATCCGAGAATGGTGACCATTTGCCGATCACCATCATGGACACTCTTCAGCCGCCGGCGCACTTTCTCCATCGCTGTGGGTAGGACCCATTCACGGAACGGCGCACCATTGCGCAAAGCACCGGGTTTGCGTGCCAGAACAGGGACATAATGCCAGGGATCGTAGATCGTCTCGCCACGGCCAAAGCAACGAGGATGCTCACCGACGTTCACACCGTCCTGCCTGATGACGATCTTCTCGGCATAGGCGTGAACCTCGACCGGCCGGCCGACCGCAGTTGAGAGGACGGAGTATTTGTTGTTGTCGAAGCGGACCGTGCAGGTCTTCGACACCGAGGTCGGGACGCAGTGGAATCCGTCGAACGGCCCGACGTAATGGACGAGGCTGCCGCGCTCCTCCTCGAACATTTGCCAGATCATCCGCTCGGTCTGCTCGGGATGGCGGTGCGCCTTGGCGTAGGCGATGCACTTGTCGAGCAGCCATACGTTCAGCTCTTCCAGGCTTTTGACGCGAAGGCGTGGAGTGAAGAAGCGTTCGCGCACGAGGCCAACCTGGTTCTCGACCTGCCCCTTCTCCCAGCCTGATGCGGGCGTGCAGGCCACGGGATGAACGAGATAATGGCTGCACATCTGCAGGAAACGGCGATTGTATTGCCGCTCCTTGCCGACGAATACGGCCTCGACCGCCGTCTTCATGTTGTCGTAGATGCCGCGCGTGCAGGTGCCACGGAAGAAGGCGAAGGCCTTGTCGTGCGCATCGAACACCATCTCCTGGCTTTCGCGCATATAGGCCCTGACGAACATCATCCGGCTGTGGCAGAGCCGGACGTGAGCAACCTTGACGGTCGTCGTCACGCCGTTGATCAGAATGATCTCGTGGCTCCAGTCGAACTGGTAGGCCTCACCCGGCGCGTAATAGAGCGGCACGTAGGCTTCCGCCGTCATGGCTCCCCGGTTCTTCGCCCAGGTCTTGGCGTATCGCCGGATCGCGTCATAACTGCCGTCGTAGCCGAGTGCCCGAACCTCCTCGTAAATCCGGATCAGCGTCAACCGTTCGCGCGATGGCTTGCCCTCGTTGGTCGTCAGGAACCGCTCGATCTCGGCCTTCCACGCTCCGATCCTCGGCAGCGGTTGTCGCTCTCGTTCATAGGTAAAATCGGTCTCGTCGGAACGCAAAATCTTGCGGACCGTGTTGCGCGAAACATGCAGTTCCCGGACGATCTTCTTCACCGACCAGCCCTGCACATGGAAGGCCCGTCGAACACGCGCAATAGTATCCACTCGCTTCAACTCCCACTCCATCCGCCGCCAAAAGCCGGATGGTCAGATGAAATCTGAGGGGGGTCAAAATTGGACGCCGATTACCCCGCCAAGGGGGTCAAATTTGCACGCCGAAACACA
>NZ_JALBGX010000267.1:0-2427 GCF_023006465.1 Rhizobium sp. PRIMUS64
CCAGCCGTTGGCGATCCGCTCAAGTGTTTGGGTGAGCCAAGCCTGCGGGTCCACGTTGTTCATCTTCGCCGTCTGAAGGAGCGTGGCGATAGTCGCCCAGGTCCTTCCACCGCCATCGCTGCCGGCGAAGAGACTGTTCTTTCTCGTGATCGTCTGGGGCCTAATGGCACGCTCAACGATGTTGCTGTCGAGCTCGATGCGGCCGTCGGTAAGGAAGCGTTCGAAGATGGAGCGACGCGAGGTGGCATAGCGGATCGCTTCTGCGAGCTTCGACTTGCCGGAGATCCGCGGCAGGGTCTTTTGCCACAGGGCGAAGAGCTCAGTGACAACTGCAGCAGATGTCGCCTGACGTGCCGCGACACGCGCGTCAGGGCTCTGCCCCCGGGCCGCCGCTTCCACCTCCCAGAGCTTTGCCATCAATTCCACCGTCTCGCTGGCTATCTTGGAGCTGTCCGAGGCGTGGAGTTCGTAGAACTTGCGCCTGCTATGGGACCAGCAGCCGGCCAGCATCACGCCGTCATTGCCGCCGTCAGATCGGGCAAGCTTGTTGTAGGCACCATGCCCGTCCACCTGAAGGATACCGCGATAGCCATTCAGATGCCGGGCGACGCGATCGCCAGCGCGGCTATCTTCGAAGCGATAGGCGACCATCGGCGGGCCACTACCGCCAAAGGGTCTATCATCCCTCGCATAAGCCCATAGCCAGGCTGTCTTTGCCGATCCGGATCCGGGCGCGAGCGTTGGCAATGTCGTCTCGTCCGCAAAGATGCGCTCAGCCTTCTTGATCTCAGCGAGGATGTAGTCGGCCAGGATATCGAGCTCGTAGCCGAGCTTGCCCATCCATTGGGCCATCAGCTTCCGGTCAAGCTCAACCTTGTCGCGTGCATAGATTGCCTCCTGTCGATAGAGCGGAAGGCCATCTGCATACTTCGAGACAGCGATCTGGGCGAGAAGCGCTTCCGTTGGAATGCCACCCTCGATGATGTGCGCGGGCGCGGCTGCCTGGATGACGCCGTCTTCGTTCTTGAAGGCATACTTCGGCCGCCGGGTGACGATGACGCGGAACTTCGCCGGCACGACGTCCAGTCGCTCCGAGACGTCTTCTCCGATCAGCACCTTCTGTTTGCCGATGTGTTCGTGCAGTTCATCCGGCTCGATCACCACTTCGACTCGTTCCAGATGAGGTGCAAAGCCCTTGCGCGGCCGGGGTGCACGTTTCGCATCGGGATCAGCGGCACCCTTGTTTACCTTGGCTCGGATTGCCGAGATACCGGTCTCGATTTCCTCGAAGACAAAAGCCTGCTGCTCATCATCGATGCCCGGAGAGCCGAGCTTTTCCGATTGCCGGCCGAAGCGGGCGCGATCGAAGGCTTTCAGGATCTGGGTCAGTCGCTCGATGCGTTCGTCGGCATCGGCGTTTCTGGCTTTCAGGTCTGCGACCTCGCTCTCGAGAGCATCGGTGCGCGCTGCCTTCTCGGCCATGGCAAGGACCATGGCTTTCAGGGTCTCTACATCATCCGGGAGCTGTAGATCGGGCGGCGTCATGAGGCCTACCAGAGCACAATTTGCTCCGGTTTTCCTGCCTTTTCAGGCGGTTGATTCACTTCGCCGCAGCCCTTTACCCAACAATCTCCGGCGGCTTCACCGCCACTGAGCGCACCCGTTTCCAGTCCATGCCGTCAACGAGCGCCATGAGCTGAGCGTGATTGAGCTGCACCCGGTTGTGGCCGATCCGCGGCCAGCAGAACTGCGCCTTCTCCAACCGCTTGGAATAGAGGCAGACCCCTGATCCATCCCACCAGACGATCTTGACCCGGTCCGCCCGCTTCGCCCGGAAGACATAAAGCGAGCCATTGAACGGATCACTGCCGGCGTCGCGCACCAGCGACAGCAAACTGTCCGGCCCTTTGCGAAAGTCGATGGGGTGACTGGCGAGGAAGACCTTTACACCTGCGGGGATCATGCTGACCGAACTGCCCGGATGACACGCTGCAGATGAGCTTCGTCCACATCGGCGGGAGCGCGCACGACGACATCGCCAATCAGAACTTCGATTATCGCGCCGTCGGCAGATGGCGTGACTGCCTTATGACCGATCGGCGCTATGTTCTCCTTGTGAGAGCCCAGGGCGGCGCGACGCCAGCCAAACAGTTGTGACGGATGGATATCAAGCCGACGTGCGATCGCTGACACGCTCGAGCCAGGCTCGAGTGCCTCTGCAACTGCACGCGCTTTAAAATCGTCCGACCAGCGCCGCCGAAGCTGCCGAGGCGCGCCCTCAAATCGGTCCGCAACAGCCTCGATCATATGAAAAGTTCTAGTTCCAGAGCTAGGCGCAGACATAGAAGCTCACAGCAGTTCATCGTGTCCGCTACCGATAGCCGACCGCTAAGCTGCTTCGCCAGATGGGGTCTGCTTGTCGCTTAC
>NZ_JALBGX010000268.1:0-2397 GCF_023006465.1 Rhizobium sp. PRIMUS64
AGTGCTGGCATCCGAACGCGCATCGACCTCGTGCTTGAGCTGATCCACAACCGCCTCGGCAATGGAAAGATGCCGATCAAGCGTCGCCTTGCGGCCGAACGAGGCGGCCCCCGCGCTTGCCCGGACCCGCACGCCATCCTGCGCCAGACAATCGAGAGTGACGAGGCCGGCATCGGCAAGCGCCGCCAGATGCTCGGCAAGCAGCCGGTCGAGCAGATCGGCGCAACCAACCCGAAAGTCCGAAAGCGTGTGGTAGTTCATCGAGACACCGCCGCACAGCCAGCGATAGACGTCGTGGCTCCCGCACTGCCGTTCCAGCGCCCGCGCGCTGCCGACGCCGTCGCTGCTGGCATAGAGCCACAGCGCCAGCAAAAGCCGTGGCGAAATCGGTGGATGGCCTGGCCGGTGCTCACGCGCTTTGATCCGATCTTCGAGCGTGCTCAGATCCAGCCCCTCGACATAGCTCCAAATGACCCGCACCGCGTGATCCTGGCCGATCAAGCTGTCGATATCGACGGCACGCAACTCGACCTGATCGCGCACCGGCTCACGCATGCGCGCCGCCCCGCGCCCCACCTGAGCACTTCGCCGCGCTCCATGCACCGGCAATCCTTCGAACAGGTCGTCGCCCACCATCATCCTCCAAGCAAATCAACGACCCAACAGAATCACAATCCAATCGCCTCCGCCACCAAACATTCACAGGCTCTCAGCCGGCGGCGCAAAAAGTCCTCACGATGAGGCAAGCTTTTAGCCGCGGTTCAAATTGAGGTGTTCGAAGTACCAAGACGGGTCATCATCGGATGAATCTGTCTCGACACTGGCGTCACTCGAATGCTCCTCGACACCTGCTTCATCGTCGCTAAGATACTCCACGGTTTTAGAGAGATAACTCCAAGGTTTGTCGGCGCGCTGCCATCCACCCTTGCTATTCTTTGTCCACTTGTCGGGATGTTGCGTAGGGTCGAGCACCCAGCGATTTTCACCCACATCAACGAAACCCATCTGCTCTAGACGGGTTCCCATCTCCGGCGTAGCGGGACGTGACATGATCAACGGCTGTTCGCCGTCGAGTTGAAGTTGATGTTCGAGCAGAATATCGCCTGCGTTCTCGACAAGCGGATGAGTAACGCGAAGGTCTACAATCGACGTGATTCTTTTTCGACCGGGAAATAGTTCCCGCCACGGCTCGTTTTCGATGCTAAATCCATCCTCTGTTCTTAAAAGCCCAACGCTTCGTTCTCCCAGATCATAGCTGAAATATCGCGCGCTGGGCGTATCATTGTCGGTGCCGCCGTAGAGTCGAGCGATGGTAGCCGTACGCAGGGCTTTAGAGGACACGAAGGGCGAGTACTCTTGTGGATTGACGGAAATGTGCTTGATTTCATCACCGTAAAATTCCCTTACTTTTCTGGCAAATGTCGATCTGTCGAGCACCTTAATTGGAGGTTCGGAAGAGAGCGAGTATGGTCGCGTTGGCGACGAAGGCGAAAGAGCATGGGGATCTGGCGTTGATCGGGACGGCATGCCCGTAAGCGTTTGTGCCCCGGTCATATTCTCGATCCACCCCGCCATGGCCCGGGTGCGATCATCTTCCTCGGAAATGTTGTAGCACAGCGATCGTTCTGAGTTATCCATGGCGGTCTCTCCTGAGAGTGAAAGGTGTGATGAAGCGCATTCTTTTCAGTCGCTTCACATGGGAACGGTGCGCTCACATGTCCGGCCTATAAAGCGGATACGTGACTGCTAGACTCGATGAAGCGGGCGGTGCGCGTTGCATGCGCCGCTCCTGATCCCTTTACCTCAGCCCAAGCCTCGAGGATCCGCGAAAGCGTGGCTCCCTTCGCCAGACCATCGTCGAATCGGCTGACAGTCCGTCGGAGGTGTCTGCGCCGCGGCAGGGCTAAGATTAGCTTGAATGTTAGAGGCGTCTCGGAAAATTTTACCGCCCCGCGGGCCTGTTCTGTTTTCACCGTTGTTGGTCTCCAATTGCAGATTACGCATATGCTAGTGCAACCGGACTGGTCGCCATCATGCAAAATCGATATTCTAAAATGCTTTGGAAAAGCGGAGCCACGTAGACCCCTTAGGTGGTGAAGGTTCTGAGGAGTAGGTGGGCATCAGTGTTTTTTCGATCGTGTCCATGGGAGTGGGGTAGCTGACGGCTGATTGCCGTGCTTTCCGAGGTCGGGTCGGAGGGGATATCAGCGTGCCACAGCGGGCAGGCTGATTTGGGGCTCATCTCATTTGGCCATGGTCTCAAGTGTCAGATACCTGGCACGCTGGACGGCCCATTCATCATTCTGTTCGAGCAGCAGTGCGCCGACGAGACGGACGATGGCTTCGTCGTTCGGAAAGATGCCGACGACCTCGGTGCGTCGCTTGATTTCGCCGTTG
>NZ_JALBGX010000269.1:0-2341 GCF_023006465.1 Rhizobium sp. PRIMUS64
AAGCGCGCCCTTGACGGCCAGAAGCGGCGGCGCGCCGTCGATCTGCTTCAGAGCTTGCGGGTAGTCCGGCTCGCCGATGCCGACGAAGCGGGCGCCGAAGCGACGCGCCGCCTCGAGTTCCCGATGTGCCTCGGCCTCGCTGGCGATGCGGATTGCCCGCGTGGCGCCGCCACGCGCCGAAAGCTCCGGCAGTGCGGCAAGTGCTGCCTCGGCCGAACCGAAATGATTGATGAGGTCGCGAAAGGTGGCAGGGCCAATATTATCGGAACGGATGAGGCGCAACCAGGCAATTCTTTGCCGTTCGGTCAGAACAACGCCTTTTGGTCCGGCGCTCAGCGCATCCATTATCCCTTTGCCCCGATCTTGCTTTCCGTCCCGCTCATCAGGCGCGAAATATTCGCCTTGTGCTTCCAGTAGGAGATGAGGGTCATGATCGCCATCACTGCTGCAACCTTTTCGTTGCCCAGTATCCACAGTGCAACCGGAATGACAAGCATGGCAACCAACGCCGACAGTGAGGAGTAGCGGGTGATGAAAGCGACCGCTAGCCAGACGGCGGCGAAGAGCACGACCATGATCGGCGCGACGCCGAGCAGGGTGCCGATATAGGTGGCGACACCCTTGCCGCCCTTGAAGCCGATCCAGACCGGGAAGAGATGGCCGATGAAGGCGAAAAAGCCGGCGATGATCGCGGCCTCCTCACCGAGGAAATAGCCGACGATCCAGGCTGCGGCCGATGCCTTCAGCGCATCGAGCAGCAGAGTCGCCGCGGCGAGCGTCCGGTTTCCTGTTCTGAGCACATTGGTTGCGCCGATATTGCCGGAGCCGATGCTGCGCACGTCGCCGAGGCCGGCGGCACGCGTGAGGATCAGGCCGAAGGGTATCGACCCGAAGAGATAGCCGATAACGGCGGCGGCAAGCGCGATCGGCAGCGTGATCTGCCATGACATGAGATTGGATAACATATGCCCCCTCAGCCCCTCCGTGGCCTATCCTCGAGTCAGCCTTCTCCCGCTGGGGGATGGACGGCGATGGTGTCGATCCTAGAGCATGATGCCGAAAACTGTGAGCGGTTTTCGGACGACCTCATGCTCTAACTATATAATTTAGAAGAGGATTCAGATTTTAGGTCGACCCGGCCTAAAATCATCCAATTCTAGAGCAATTCCAGCAAAACTGCGCAGCGGTTTTGCGTTCCGAATTGCGTAAAAACAAAAAGATAGAGCATTTCCGTCACTCAGAGAAATCAGGAATTGCTCTAGAGTGCGTGGACAAGCTTTCCCGAGACGTAAGTCGCGACCGCCCGCCCGCTGAAACGCGCATCCTCGAACGGCGTATTCTTTGAGCGGGAGAGAAGCATGTCTTTGGCGACAAGCCAAGGCTCATCGAGATCGATCAGCGCGATATCGGCCGCAGCGCCCGGCTTCAACGTGCCGGCGGCGAGGCCGAAGATTTGCGCGGGGCGGGTGGACATGGCGTCGATCAGGCGCATCAGGCTCACCTGGCCACCATGGTGAAGTCTGAGGGCTGCCGCCAGCATGGTTTCGAGGCCGATCGCGCCGTCCTCTGCCTCGCCGAAGGGCAGGCGCTTCGTATCGACATCCTGCGGGTCGTGCGAGGAGACGATGATATCGATCGCGCCGCTCGCAAGGGCGTCGGCCATCGCCACCCGGTCATCTTCCGGGCGCAGCGGCGGATAGAGCTTGAAGAAGGTGCGGTATTCGCCGATGTCGTTTTCGTTGAGCGCCAGATTGTTGATCGAGATGCCGCAGGTCACCTTGGCGCCACGACTGCGGGCGCGGTTGATCGCCTCGACCGATTCTGGCACCGAGATCATCGCGGCGTGATAACGGCCACGCGTCAGCTGCGCGATCCTGAGATCGCGTTCGAGCGGGATGAGCTCGGCTTCCCTTGGAATGCCGGAGAGCCCGAGCCAACTGGCGAAAAGCCCCTCATGCATGACGCCGTTGGCGCCGAGATATTTGTCGCGCGTTTCGCAGGAGATGACGGCGCCGAATTCGCGCGCATAGGTCATGATCCGGCGCAGCACCTGCGTGTCGTGGACGCTGGAATGGGCATCGGTAAAGGCGACGGCGCCTGCCTGCATCAAGAGGCCGATCTCCGTCATCTCTTCGCCGGCAAGGCCCTTGGTGATGGCGGCCGCCGGATAGACGTTGACGGCGGCCGTATCCCGCGCCGTCTTCTTGACGAATTCGACAAGCGCAATGTCGTCGATAACAGGATCGGTGTCCGGCATCATGATGATCGAGGTGATCCCGCCGGCCGCCGCCGCCCGGCTCGCCGAGGCGATCGTTTCGCGGTGCTCGCCGCCGGGTTCGCC